>DASXOT010000247.1:0-4623 GCA_036494065.1 Chitinophagaceae bacterium | reverse complement strand
TCTTTCAGATTTTGTATGAGCTTTCTGGAATTGATCGTCAGTAAACCGATGATCCCGAACAGGAAAAGAACAATAGTAACCCCTAAAATGGCCATGAAGTAAGAGGGCTTTCCCCGTTTGATCGATGCTTTTCCGGCTTGGCTCATGATATAGAATTTAGAATCTAAGGGTTCGCAAAAATAACAGATTTATCGCGACTAGTCAGGACAATACGTATTTTTGCTGCTCCCAAAACGAAGGCGATAGTTTTATATTGCCGGGACCGGTCAAGGAAATGAAAGTTGAAGTTTTTTTAAATCTTCTTTCACATCTTTTTCCGGCTTCCGATCAGCGGGGCATAACGCTCCTCTGCATAACCATCAGTAGATTGTTTCGTTTTTGTGCACCTTGCCGAACCATTGAGGCAGAAAGGTCCATTGAAATTTTGGAATTGGGAAACCGGGAAATTTAATTTTTAAGATGGATTCTCCGGCTGATAAGAATTACTGGTGTTGAAGAGTGCGACGCAACAAAAGCTGAAGGCAGTACAGGAGTTGGGAACATAATAATTCAAAAACCGACAATAACGATAGAATATTCTTGATGGAGTATAATTTTCGCGATATAGAAAAAAGATGGCAGCAGTGGTGGAAGGATCATGATATTTATAAAGTCAGTAACGATAGTCCCAAACCTAAGTATTATGCATTGGACATGTTTCCCTACCCCAGCGGCGCAGGCCTGCATGTAGGACATCCATTGGGATATATCGCAAGTGATATTTATGCCCGGTTCAAAAGATTAAAAGGATTTAATGTACTTCATCCCATGGGCTATGATGCCTTTGGATTGCCGGCAGAACAATACGCGATCGAACATGGCATCCATCCGGCCATGTCAACAGAAAACAATATTAATAACTTTCGAAGTCAGCTTGATAATATCGGCTTTAGTTTCGATTGGAGCAGGGAGGTGAGGACCAGTGATCCCGGATTCTATAAATGGACGCAATGGATATTTCTGCAGTTGTTTGACAGTTGGTATGATCGAAAAAAGAGTAAAGCTCAAAGAATAAAACTATTGGAAGAAATATTCACTCGTGAAGGAAATATTAATCATCCGATCCCCAACGCTCAATTTGAAATTCCATCCCTACCTACTGCGTCCCACCACTCACGTGTCACGTTCAGCGCGTCCGACTGGCAATCTTTTGATGAATTTACGCGGCAATCCATTTTAATGGAATATAGACTTGCTTATTGCGGGTATGGTGAAGTGAATTGGTGTGAGGCGCTCGGAACAGTATTGGCAAATGATGAAGTAATAAACGGGGTGAGCGAAAGAGGTGGCTATCCTGTTGTAAAAAAGAGATTGCGTCAGTGGTATTTACGCATAACCGAATATGCGGACCGACTGCTTGAAGGTTTGCAGACCGTGGATTTCAGTGAGGCCATGAAAGAAATGCAGACGAATTGGATTGGAAAAAGCAGCGGGGCGGAGATAAGCTTCAGGCTATGGAGCCCGCAGCTCGCAGCTCACAGCTCACAGCTAGCGGTGTACACCACCCGCCCCGATACAATTTTCGGTGTAGACTTTATGGTCATTGCGCCCGAACATGAATTGGTAGAATTAATTACAACCCCTGTACAAAAGGAGGCGGTAGATGAGTATATCGCTTATGTAAAAAGCAGGAGCGAAAGGGAAAGGATGGCGGAGAAAAAAATTTCGGGAGTGTTTACCGGTTCTTATGCCCGGCATCCCTTTAGTGGAAGAGAAATACCCGTATGGATATCTGAATACGTATTGATCGGTTATGGAACAGGGGCCATTATGGCTGTACCCTGCGGTGATGAACGCGATCACAAGTTTGCAAAGCATTTTGGATTGCAGATCACCAACATCATTGGTTCATATTATAATGGAGAAGAAGCAAATCCCACCAAGGACGCACTGCTTGAAAATTCGGAATTTTTAAATGGCATGGTGATGAAGGATGCTATTGAAGTAGTGACAAAAAAGCTGGAAGAGATGAACATCGGTGAACGAAAGGTGAATTATAAGATGCGGGACGCCGCATTTAGTCGCCAGCGATATTGGGGTGAGCCTTTCCCGATTATATGGGAAAATGGAATTGCTTATCCATTGGATGAAACAGAATTGCCGCTCAAGTTACCTCATGTTGAGTCGTACAAACCAGGCCCGGAAGGTGAAGGCCCATTGGCTAACATACCCGGGTGGTACCTCATCCCCGGAATGAGGGGGATGAGGGAAACGAATACTATGCCCGGCTACGCAGGTTCTTCATGGTACTTCCTGCGCTATATGGATCCCCATAACGATAAACAATTCTGCGACAGAAAATATTCCAATTATTGGGGGCAGGTGGATCTTTATATCGGAGGAACAGAGCATGCGGTAGGACACTTATTGTATAGTAGAATGTGGACGAAGTTTTTGCATGATATGGATCTGATAAGTCATGATGAACCGTACAAGAGATTGCTGAACCAGGGAATGATACAGGGAAGCAGCCGATTTGTATATCGTGTCGATATTGCAAATCAAGCGGGGACATCTCAACATCGATATCCCATATTTCTTTCATTGAAGTATTATCAGAAATATTTGGCAAGTGGATTTCTTTCGCTTGTGACTTTGGAAGATTTGTTAAACGATAGACATCAGGGGGAATGGAAAGCACCTGTGCAGGATGATTATTCTGGAACTCTTTCCGTTGCTCCTATTCACGTAGACGTAAATATCGTTGATGGTGTGGAATTGAATATTACTGAATTTAAGAAATGGAGAAACGGTGAATATGCAAACGCTGAATTTATTTTGGAAGATGGCAGATATATCTGCGGCGCGGAAATAGAAAAAATGTCGAAATCGAAATTCAATACTGTTAATCCAAATGAAATTGTAGAAAAATATGGAGCCGACACCTTCCGCATGTATGAAATGTTCCTGGGCCCGGTGGAAATGAGCAAGCCCTGGGATACAAAGGGTATTGAAGGTGTTCACCGTTTCCTGAAAAAATTCTGGCGCTTGTTTGCCGATGAGGAAAAAGATTTGATTGTTGCAGAAGAGCCACCAACCAGCGAAGAGTTAAAAGTTCTTCATAAAGCAATCAAAAAGATTGAAGAAGATACCCAACGATTTTCTTTCAATACCGGCGTTAGCGCGTTTATGATTGCAACAAATGAATTGACTGAATTAAAATGTCATAAACGGGCCGCTATCGAGCCACTTGTAATTCTGTTAGCACCCTATGCTCCTCATATTTCCGAAGAGCTTTGGCATTTATTAGGTCACACTACATCGGTTGTTGATGCAGCCTTTCCAAAATTTGAAGAACAATATGTAAAAGAGTCTTCGAAGACCTATCCCATTGCGATTAATGGCAAAACCCGAACCGAATTGACAATAGCGCTCGATGCAACGCAGCAACAAGTGGAGGAACTGGTGCTTGCAAATGACGTAGTTAAAAAGTGGATGGAAGGTAAACCTTCTAAGAAAGTAATCTTTGTAAAGAATAAAATGGTCAATGTGGTCGTTTGAGAAATGAGCTGTTAGCTGTAGCTCATGGCTCACGGCTCATTGCTTTCGTGAGCCTGATCATTGCACTGCTATTTTCTGTACTTGCCAGCCGGGCATCATATCGTTTGTCACCCACTAGTGCAACCATATACGAAGTATTGGGAGGAATAGACCCCAGGTTTTCGGCTACCATTGTTAATTCGTTGCTTTCGCCGAGATCTGTAACGGCTAATTTTACTACGTAGGCTTTTTCTGTGAGGCCAATGTGTTCAAAAATAAGTTTACCATTTAGAAACAGGGAAATGGAATCACCATCGACTTCCGCGTTATCATAGAATCGCAGCTCAATTGAATCCCCGGTAACCGGAATTTCTGAATTGAAAATTTTTTCACGAGTCGAAAACTTTTGTTCGATGGTCAGGGGATCAATTTTAATTTCAGGTTTGTTTACAGGACTTGCCACTAGTTCTTTTTTGAGTGGTTCTTCTTTTTTTGCCGGAATTGAAATTGTTTCGGGTTTGTTTTCTGTAGTGATAACTATTGGCTTTTCTTCTACAGGTGAAGTCTTCGCCACCATGGAGATACTGTCGATAACGTCGGGGTTATTAGCTCCC
Organism: Chitinophagaceae bacterium; assembly: GCA_036494065.1. Taxonomy (GTDB): domain Bacteria; phylum Bacteroidota; class Bacteroidia; order Chitinophagales; family Chitinophagaceae; genus VBAU01. The sequence continues at coordinate 490 of DASXOT010000247.1, read as the reverse complement.
AGTGTATAATTTTCAATAACGAAATCCCATTCGTCGTTGAAGGATGCGCTTACTACTTTGTCGAGATGGACTTCACCTCCGGGGTTTTGTTGATCCTGACCTTTGTAAGTTTTACCGTCGAGTTTCATTACACCTCCACCGGGACAATTAAAATCAGCCCTTGCCAAATCCATGTTGTTTTTGGAAAATGAACTCAATCCTTTTGTTTTATCTTCTAATAATTGATCGTCCCACCAAACAGCGCTATTATCGTCGGCGTCAAAATATCCTTTGATAGTGTATCGGCGATAGCGAGTAGGGGATTCGTAATAATAAGACGTTCCTGTAAGACTATCTCCATTCTGTATGATCTTAACCTCCACTCTTTGTTTATCAATTTTGCCATGCCAGACACCTGTGATCATTTGCGCCGTTGCACCTTGAGCCGACAATAAGAAAAACAAAAACGCGAAGATGGAATGGAGAGATGATTTTTGACAATGCATTGCGG
>DASXOT010000246.1:0-2253 GCA_036494065.1 Chitinophagaceae bacterium | reverse complement strand
GGCAAATTGGGCAAAGTAGTTTCTATTGATGAAAAGTTAATGGAGGCCGCTACTATTTTAGGCGCCTGTGGCACCGCTTATGCAATGAGATATATACGAGCCAATATCCAGGGAGGAATTGAGATTGGTTTTGACGCCGCTACGGCATCATTAATTGCAGCACAAACGGTAAAAGGTGCTGCTGAGTTGCTCCTCGTAAAAAAATCTCATCCCGAACAGGAAATTGATAAAGTAACAACGCCAAAAGGCTGTACCATTGCGGGTTTAAACGAAATGGAGCATCGCGGATTTAGCTCCTCCCTCATAAGAGGTGTAGTGGCAAGCTATCAGAAAATTGCAAAGGATTAAGACGATAAAAAGGTCACCTTAATCTCTGTGCATCTCTATGTCTTCCGAGTCTCTCTTCGGAAATTCCATCGATCAATGTGCCACACCAGATCAAAGTCTTTTGCGCCGATAAATGAAAAGCGACTAACAAAGTGAAAAAGGCAGGGAATAATTTTCTCATAGCATTTAGTTGTAAAAATAAAAATGCCAAAACAGAAAGAAAGTGGATGGCTTGTCTCATTGTTACCCTTAATAAATTCGCTTTGTTAAGGAGCAAAAGGCAGGGTTTTTGTAAAAAATACCTCTGAAATTATTTTCTTATGAAATTGGAAGATATTAAGGACAGGAAATGGTGGAAAGAAGCAATCGTTTATCAAGTATATCCCAGGAGTTTTAAGGATAGCAATGGAGATGGGATTGGTGATCTTCGTGGCATTATTTCAAAACTCGATTACTTGCAAAGTCTTGGGATTGACGTCCTATGGCTCAATCCAGTTTATGCCTCTCCCAATGACGACAATGGCTATGATATCAGCGATTATCGCGACATAATGAAAGAATTCGGCACCATGGACGACTTCGATGAATTGTTGGATGGGTTGCATAAAAGAAAATTAAAACTGGTGATGGACCTGGTTGTCAATCATACCAGCGATGAACATGAATGGTTCAGACAATCGAGAAGCAGCAGGAATAATAAGTACCGGGACTACTACCACTGGTGGCCAAAGGAAAAAGGAGAACCTCCATTTCGACCGAGTTTTTTTGATAAAAAAGGGAATGCCTGGAAGTATGACAGTAAAACCCGGGCTTACTATCTCCATATCTTTTCGGTTAAACAACCAGATCTTAATTGGGAAAATCCATTACTAAGACAGGATATCTACAAGATGATGAAATTCTGGTTCGACAAAGGGATCGACGGATTTCGCATGGACGCAATCACCTATATCGCCAAAGATGAAAGTTTCCCGGCATTCACCGAGGACGAAATCAGGAAACAATACGGCGAGTGGTCAGGATACTACGCTTCGCACCCATGGTTACATACTTATCTGTACGAAATGAATGACTCGGTGCTTTCGCAGTATGACTGTATGTCCGTAGCGGAAGGGCCTGGCGTTTCACAGCAGGAAGCCCATAAGATCGTCGACCCCTCGCGGCATGAATTAAATATGTTGTATCATTTCGAAGGCGTCGGAATTGGCTATATGCCAGGTGAATTCAAAAGAGTGGACCCCGAGGGGTATGATCTTGTGTTGTTCAAAGATGTTTACACCAAATGGAGTGACGCCTTTGCCAGGAAAGGTTGGGGAACTATTTATCTTGGTAACCATGATCAACCGCGAATGGTTAGCAGGTGGGGCAATGACAGTCCGGAGTTCAAAGATCCTTCAGCAAAAATGCTGATTACATTTTTATTTACCATGCACGCTACGCCATTTTTTTATAACGGAGATGAAATAGGAATGACCAATATCAGGTTTGATAAAATTTCAGACTATCGTGATATAGAAAGCATCAACATGTACAAACAAATAAAAACAAATAAAGGAGACTTGAAAAGATTTTTAGAGAATCAAAAGGAATCAGCGAGGGATAATAGCCGTACACCTTTCCAGTGGGATGGCTCGGCTCATGCGGGTTTTACAACAGGAACTCCCTGGTTAACCGTTAATCCGAATTATACAGAATGTAATGCAGAGCTGCAAGAGACGGACTCGAACTCCATCTTAAATTATTTTCGCCAGGTGATCAGGGTTCGTAAGGCAAATCCCGTTTTATTATACGGCCACTATCATTTACTGGATCGGGAGCATAAGCAGGTTTACGCATATATGCGCGCGCTTCGAGATGAAAACTTTCTTGTATTGCTCAATTTTTCAAAAGACGACGTCGGCTATAAAATTCCGGAAGCTTTTGGGT
>DASXOT010000245.1:0-8468 GCA_036494065.1 Chitinophagaceae bacterium | reverse complement strand
CCGGAGATACAAGGTTCGATACTGTGATTGAAATCGCCGAAAATTTCAAGCCCATTCCGGCCATTGAAGCGTTTCTCAACGGTAAAAAATGCATTGTAGTTGGAAGCAGCTGGGGAAGTGACGAAGAAGTTTTGCAAAAAGTTCTGACGACACTAGCTGATAATGACATCAAGCTTATCATAGCTCCGCACGAAGTGAATGAGGGTCATTTGAAGGAATTAGAAAAGCTGTTCCCTGTGTCTGCAAGATTTTCAGAACTTCCTGCAAAGGAAGCCAACATCCTCATCATTGACAATGTAGGGATGCTTTCACGCTTGTACAAGTACTCATATATTGCCTACATAGGTGGGGGATTTACCGGTGATGGCGTTCACAATATTCTGGAGGCAGCCGTATATGGAAAACCCGTTGTGTTTGGAAAAAATTTTAAAAAGTACAAGGAAGCAATTGATCTTATAGATGAGGGGGGTGCGAATAGTTTTTTGACTGAAAATGAATTAACCCAAATACTCCTGGAATTGATAACAAACCAAAACAGCTATCGTCAAAGATGCGAGGCGTCAAAAAGATATGTATTGAAAAATAAAGGTGCTACTGAAAAAATTCTTGCCTACATAGACGAAAACCGCCTTTTGACAAGATGATAAAAATGCTTCACAATTTCATGGTCGCGGTCCCAACCCAGTTTAACAATTAGTTCCCTGTTGATCCAGTATTCGGCTTCAGGAAAAATATAAAAACTATTGATTGTTTTGATGCTTCTTTCGTACATCGCCTCATCGCCACGGAAAAGGTCATTGATAAAAACAAACCGGTCATTGATACCAATTGCTTTGCGAAGGTCTTTTATCGGTTCATGCTTCAATAGTTCTACCACTTCCGTTTTTTCCTGTTTTAGTCGATCATTGAGTGATTCGGCCTGATGAATAACCAACTCATTTATTTCCCTTACACCTTTTTGATGGGACAAAGTAGGCGTTTCAAACAAAGGATCGAATAACAGATTGGCGGACTCTGTTTTTTTAGCCGGTGTAGTCCTGCCTTTTGAAGGAGGTATTTCTTCTTCACTAACTAGTTGTTGTTTCTCGATTCTCTGAGCTGGTTTTTGAATAATTTCTTCTGAAATGGAAATGTTAAGCGTCTTAGGAAGCATTACTGCGACTTTCGAAGTGCCCAGGGTATGATTACCATGAACCTGCAATTGATATAGCTCATTTTGGAGCATTTGAACCGTTAGCAGCATCTGAGCAGGGCTTGCATTTTGCTGGTAAAGCTCATTAAGCTTGGCGATCAGGATCTGGATGCGTTCCATAGATTTATGGTACTTTTGTCGGCTTTAAAAAGACAATTGAAGTTACAAACTGTTTGCCAATAAAGCCAGCGGTGATTAATTAATCCAATCAATTTAACAATGTTTATTGAACCCCAGATAAAGGGTGAACGCCGAGGATGGATTGAAGTGGTTTGCGGGTCGATGTTTTCAGGGAAAACAGAGGAGTTAATACGAAGGCTGAAAAGAGTGAAAATCGCCAATATGAAAGTTGAGATCTTTAAGCCGGCTATAGATATTCGTTATGACCAAATAAAGATCGTTTCTCACGACACAAATGCAATACAATCGACGCCGATCGATAATTCGCAAAAAATATTATTGCTGGCCCATGACGCCGATGTTATAGGCATTGATGAAGCTCAATTCTTTGATGAAGAGTTGCCAGGTGTTTGCGATCAACTTGCCTTAAGAGGGGTTCGCGTGATTGTGGCTGGCCTTGATATGGATTATTTGGGAAATCCATTCGGTCCCATGCCCAGCCTGATGGCAAAAGCAGACTATGTTACAAAGGTGCATGCCATCTGTGTGATCTGTGGAAATATAGCTAACTATTCCTATCGCAAAGTTCCTAACGACGATCGGGTTATGCTTGGTGAATTGGATGTGTACGAGCCGCGTTGCCGTATCTGTTATAACAAAGGAATGCAGTGAAATCTATCCACCAAATATTCGCTTTATTTAAAAAAGACTTATTGCTTGAAATAAGACAGCAATACAGTTTCTATGGCGTTTTATTATATATCGGCGCCACCATTTTTGTGCTGTACCTGACTATTGAATTACCGGAAAGCACTGTCTGGAATGGGTTATTTTGGGTAATACAACTTTTCATTTCAATAAACGCAGTTGCGAAAAGTTTTTTACAGGAAAGTCGCGGCCGCATGCTTTATTTCTATTCAATTGCAGGACCGCGAGATTTCATTTTAGCAAAATTGCTTTTTAATTCACTGCTAATGCTCCTCATGAGTTTATTAAGCCTTGTATTATTCAGTTTGTTCCTTGGGAATCCAATTGAAAAGACGGGGGCATTTATTGGCATTGTTTTACTTGGTGGCTGGAGCCTAAGTCTTGTTTTTACTTTTTTGGCAGCAATAGCAGCCAAAGCTCAACAAAACGCGGCCATCATGGCGATACTCGGGTTTCCGCTCATGATCCCGCAATTATTGTTGCTGATGCGCCTGTCAAACGGAGCTTTCAGTACAACGGTCTCCATTCCCACAACAACAGTCTTCTTATTGGTTGCCCTCGATGCGATGGTTGTTGTGCTGTCAGTTATACTTTTTCCTTTTTTGTGGAAAGATTGAATGGTAGTTTACAAATAGATAGCGCCCCCGCCACAAACAAAGAATAACCCGTATTATTAATTCCTTCTTATTTTTGCTCCACTTTAAAAACGATTGCTGGCCTTCATGCTTATTGTTACTGAAGTTGCCGATGCTTGATAGTGTATGCATAAATTATGGTGGAAAATATTATGTGTGGCTCTCCTTCTCTACACATTTGTCGGTGGTTTTTTAATGGATGTACCCCGCCTACCCGCTTTGTCTGAGACAATTCGTAATCTTTATTTTCATGTATGCATGTGGTTTGGAATGATGATACTTTTCACAGTGTCTGTCGTGTATGCAATAAAATATTTAAGAAGTAATAAGCTGGCCGACGATATTTATAGCAGGCAGTTTGCTGCTGTCGGGATTGTTTTTGGTGTATTGGGCTATGCTACGGGAACTGTGTGGATGAGCTATACATGGGCAGATCCCAATAATAGTTCTTTTCAGTCGTTTAGCGCAGTGGCCCGTGAACCTAAATTGATTGGAGCAGCTATTGCTTTGCTGATCTATTTCGCCTACATGGTTTTGCGCGATTCTATTTCCGATATCGATAAGCGCGCGAGAATAACTGCCGTGTATAATATATTCGCTTATGCCTTGCTTTTCCCTACAATTTGGGTCATTCCGAGACTATTGCCCAGTTTACATCCAGGCGGTGAAAATGGCAACCCTGCATTAGATACGAATGATATAGACAGTCGAATGAGACTTGTCTTTTATCCCGCTGTGATTGGCTGGACATTGCTGGGAGTATGGATCACCTCATTAAAAATTCGCCTGAACCTGTTAAAAGAAAAAAAATTGCTCAATGAGTAAATCGAAATTCCTAATCTCTGCCATTGCACTTCTTCTGCTGTCATTCACTTGCTATTCTCAAACTGATGGAGATAAAGCTGAAATGGCCGATCTTATGAGAAGCAACGGGCGAATCTTTGTCGTAGTCGCAGTTGTCATTATCATACTCATCGGCTTGATCTTATACCTGGCAAGACTGGATAGGAAAATAACACGGCTGGAAAAGGAAAATAAATAATTCGCTACAGTAACTGATAAACCACGCAAATAACTACAAACAAATTTATTCCGGGCAACTGTAGAAGAAAGATGTAAAAAAAATTACTAATCATACAAAATCAATCTCATGTCAGAGAAGAACTATAGTTTTTTTGAAAGTGTAAACAAAAGTTTTGATAAAGCCTCAAAGTTTACCAAATGGGACCCAGGCGTACTTGAACAGATCAAAGCATGCAATGCAGTTTATCAAATGAGATTCCCGGTAAAAAGAGACGATGGCAGAATCGAAGTAATCGAAGCGTATCGCGTACAACATTCCCAGCACAAAACTCCCTGTAAAGGAGGGATTCGTTTTGCCGCAGAAGTAAACCAGGATGAGGTTATGGCGCTTGCCGCTTTAATGACTTACAAATGTGCAATTGTAAATGTTCCGTTTGGCGGAGCCAAAGGAGGCATTAAAATCAACCCGAAAAAATATTCGGCTTATGAGTTGGAAAAAATTGCGCGCCGCTACACAGCAGAGCTAATCAAGAAAAATTTTATTGGTCCGGGTACGGATGTGCCAGCGCCTGATTATGGCACGGGTGAAAGAGAAATGTCCTGGATACTGGACACTTATTCAAGTTTGCGCCCCGGTGAAATCGATGCGGCCGGCTGTGTCACGGGTAAGCCTGTTACGCAAGGTGGTGTTCGTGGACGTCGCGAGGCTACGGGATTGGGTGTATTTTTTGGATTGCGCGAGGTCTGCAGCATGCCGGACCTGATGAACAAATTAAAAATGAGTCCGGGCGTCGAAGGAAAACGCATTATCGTACAGGGCCTCGGAAATGTAGGATACCATACAGCAAAATTTTTCGAAGATGCCGGCGCAAAAGTTATAGCCCTGGCTGAATATGAAGGAGCCATTCGCAGTGATAATGGATTGGATGTGGATGAAGTTTTTGAACATCGGAGAAAAACAGGTAGCATATTAAATTTTCCCGGTGCTGAGAATTTTTCAAAAAACACCGAGGCGCTCGAAATGGAATGTGATATTTTAATCCCCGCGGCTTTAGAGAACGTCATTGATGCAGAAAATGCTTCCAGGGTGAAAGCAAAAATGATTGGCGAAGCAGCAAATGGTCCACTGACTCCAGAGGCAGATGAAATATTTTCAAAAAAAGGAATTGTCGTCGTACCAGATATGTACTTAAACGCGGGAGGGGTAACCGTATCTTATTTCGAGTGGCTAAAAAATCTCAGCCACGTTCGTTATGGTCGCATGGAAAAACGATTTACGGAGAACATGAATGCGCACATATTGGGGCAGATGGAAGCATTGAGCGGTAAAAAAGTCGCATCGGATGAAAAAGAGTTTATCATGCATGGGGCCGATGAAGTGGACCTTGTTTATAGCGGTTTGGAAGAAACAATGATAACCGCTACCCGTGAAATTATGGATATATGGAAAAACAATCCCGATATCCCGGATATGCGCACCGCCGCATTCGTTGTGGCGATCAATAAGGTGGGAACCAGTTACGCAGAATTGGGAATATTTCCATAAAATCATTACAAAAAAATTGCTCCCATTCTTTTTTGAACGGGCTTTATCATTCTGTGATTTGGGAAAATCCTACCTTGCCAGCTCAAAATTTAATTATGAAGAAAGCATTCTTATTCCTGCTGGTTTTGGCGGCTATCAAGCTCAATGCCCAGACGGCTGATGATATCATACAAAAGTATTCCAATGCAATGGGTGGCTTGGATAATTTCAAAAAAGTAAAAACTGCAAAGCTCACTGGCAATGCAGTTGCGCAGGGCAACAGCTTTGCTCTCACTGTTCAAATAGTAAATGGTAAGGCCATGCGGACAGACGTGGATGTAATGGGCCAAAGCATTGTCAACTGTTATAAAGACGATAAAGGATGGAAAATTAATCCCTATGATGGAGCAGCCACTGCTACAGATGTATCAGGCGAAGAATTAAATGAGTTCAAAGATGAAAGTTTTTTGGCCAATGCGTTGATGGACTACAAAGCCCGCAATTACTCCGCCGAGTTACAAGGCCAGGAAGATGTAGATGGCGTAAAAGCCTACAAGATCAAATTGACGAAAGATAACAACAAAACGGACACTTATTATATCGATCCCACCACGTATATGGTGATAAAATTTGTCGGTTCAAGAAATGTTATGGGACAGGATATGGAACTCGAAACGTATTTCAGTGATATAAAAGATGTGGGCAATCTTAAGTTCAGCATGTCAAGGAAAGTAAATGCCGGTGGGCAAACTATACAGGAAGTTCATCTCGATAAAATTGAACTGGATGTACCCGTCGACGATAAGATCTTTAATAAAGGATGAAACTACCAGCGCTTTCCTTCGGTTAAAGATTAATGAAAGTAAAGCCTTCGTGGCTTAGGTCTGAAAGATTAACCTGCTCACGATTTCCATGACGGCATTTTTTCCATTAGCTTTAAGTCAATGCCGATCTTTTCCCAGCCGTAGGTATAATGTCCATTTGTAATGATGAGAAATGAAACAGGTACGCTAACGTGATATCGCAATAACTGTTGTAAGGTTGAATCGATTAAGCTCACGGCCCTTGCTTTGCATTCGATCATCATCCAGGGCTTATGATCTTTATTATACACGAGAATGTCAAACCGCTTTTTTAATTCGCCCAGCATAATTTCTTTTTCGACGGCAATGAATGCTGCTGGATAGTCAAGAGATTGAATAAGATACTGAATAAAATTCTGGCGTACCCATTCTTCTTCATTCAATACAAGCCATTGTTTCCGGATGTCATCAAAGATCAATTCAATATCGTTTTCTTCTTTTAGCTTAAAACGCGGCGGGGGAAAGTTGACTACGATCATCTTCCAAAAATAAATTTTTAAATTAGCCCAATTTTAATTCATGAAAACCAAAGACGAAATCGTTCATAACTGGCTTCCCCGCTATACGGGTCAAAAGCTGGGAAGTTTTGGAAAATATATTTTACTGACAAATTTTAGTCACTACGTGCGGCTATTCGCGGAGTGGAACAATGTTGAAATAATAGGCGTTGACAAACCCATGCAATGTGCCACTGCGGACGACATTACGATCATCAATTTTGGAATGGGAAGCCCAACAGCCGCTACCATCATGGATCTGCTTGTCGCTATTGAACCTAAGGCAGTTTTGTTCCTGGGGAAATGCGGCGGACTAAAAAAAAGAAACAAATTGGGCGATCTTATCTTACCTATCGCAGCTATCCGGGGTGAAGGTACCTCGGACGATTATTTTCCCAAGGAAGTCCCTGCCCTCCCTGCTTTTGCCCTTCAAAAAGCCGTTTCGACGACGATTCGTGACTATGGCGTGGACTATTGGACTGGTACAGTGTACACAACTAACCGCCGTGTGTGGGAGCACGACGATGATTTTAGAGAATACCTCCAGGAAATTAGAGCTTATGCTATTGACATGGAAACCGCGACAATCTTCATGGTTGGATTTTACAATAAAATACCCACGGGCGCATTATTGCTTGTCAGTGATCAACCTATGATACCAGAAGGAGTTAAAACCGAAGAAAGTGATCAACAGGTTACCACTCAATTTGTAGAACGACACATAAAAATCGGGATCGATTCTTTAAAACAATTGATCAACGATGGATTGACGGTAAGACATTTACGTTTTTAAGCTGCCCTAACCCAACTTCCCTGCCGAACAATGAATCCTCTTCTTGAAATAAAGAATCTTTCTATTGATTTTATATCCGAAAGGGCCACCACCCAGGCGGTAAAAAATATTTCATTTACCGTAGAACGTGGTGAAATAGTAGCTATCGTAGGCGAATCTGGTTCCGGCAAAACAGTCACGGCGCTATCAATTCTGCAATTGATTCCTTCTCCCCCCGTAAGATATAGTTCCGGCCAAATCTTATTTTCTGAAAATGGCCGGAGTGTTGAAAATCTCCTCGAAAAAAAACACAAACATCTACAGAGCATACGTGGAAATAAGATATCCATAATCTTCCAGGAACCGATGACTTCTTTGAACCCGGTATTCACCTGTGGTCACCAGGTGGTTGAATCGATAAAAGCGCATAAAAAAATCTCTGCATCGAAGGCAAGGCGTGAAGCCCTCGAATGGTTTTTGAAAGTCAAACTGCCTGAGCCCCGAAAAATATTTAACCGTTATCCTCACCAGTTGAGCGGTGGACAAAAGCAAAGAGTCATGATCGCTATGGCTATTTGTTGTCATCCTTCTCTGTTGATCTGCGATGAGCCAACAACGGCGTTAGATGTAACCGTTCAAAATGCGATTCTGCAGTTGATCCGTGATCTGCAACGAGAACAGAACATGGGTGTCATCTTCATTACCCATGATCTCGGCGTTGTGGGTGAAGTCGCTGATAAGACAATTGCGATGTACAAAGGCGAAATTGTTGAAAAAAATTCTGTCAGGGAAATCTTCACTCATCCGCAGCACCCATATACAAAGGCATTGCTGGCTTGCCGGCCGGTCAATCATTTGCGGGGAGAGCGATTACCCGTTGTAAGTGACTTTCTGAGTAGTGCTCCGACCAGGATTGATCACAGTGTGCCAGGTGAGAAAGAATTGACAAACGTTCAATTGCCGGCAAGAGAAAATCATCAACAAGATGTACTGCTCCATGTAAAAAATCTCTCTGTCAGGTTTTCATCAAAAAAAAATCTTTTTGGCAAATCCATTGAATTTGTGAGAGCTGTCAATAATGTAAGTTTCCAGGTTTATAAAGGCGAAACCCTGGGCCTGGTGGGTGAATCAGG
>DASXOT010000244.1:0-4639 GCA_036494065.1 Chitinophagaceae bacterium | reverse complement strand
TTGGGTTATTTTTTATAGAAATGATTTTTCTCTATTAATTTTCGCACCGCTTCCGGAACTAAATAGCGAATGGATTGATTGGCTTTTATTAATTTCCTGATTTCGGTGGAAGAAATATCGAGCAACGGCGCATCCAGGATTTCTGTTTTTTTATTCATGATATTTTCTATGCTGAAGTTCGGCCGTCCATAGACAAGAATTTTGTACTGCTTCGTTATCTCTTCAGAATTTTTCCATTCGCTGATTCTGTTGTACGCATCACTTCCCATTATTATCGAAAATTCATGCTCCGAATTTTTTTGTGCAAGGTGGGAAAGTGTGTTTATCGTAAAGGAAGGCCGTGGTAGTTTCAACTCGATCTTCGAAACTTTAATTCTCCCATCCTTCAGAGTTGCTCGCCTGGCTAGTTCAAGCCGGCTTTCCGCATCGAGCAATTCATTAACTCCCTTAAATGGATTTTGGGGTGAAACAACAAACCAAATTTTATCAACCTTATTTGAATTCAAAATATGATTGGCAATAATCAGGTGGCCTGTGTGAATGGGATTAAAAGAACCAAAAAATAGACCGATATTCATTTAAATAATTGATAATCAATCAATTAATTCCACCTCTATATCCTCAGCCTCATTAAGCCGGAGGCTCAGAAAATAGCCGGAAACTCTCACAGAGATAGGATCTCCAAAAGGAGCGATTTGCTCGATTAAAATATCCTCCCCAGGTACACACCCCATTTCCATGAGCTTTAAAAAGGTTTCTGCATTTGTGAAGCTTTTGATAACTGCCCTCTGCCCCGTCTTTAATTCAGACAATCGTTTCATCATACAAAACTACTTCCGGGAATTCTTTTTTGTTTACGAATTTTGAAATATGAGTAAAAAGTCAAAGCCTGCCATTAATTTTTTCTTTCTGGATGTTCCGCATTCTTTAAGGAATAGAAAAAATCTCAAGATGTTTATATCAAAGATTTTTAGAAAAGAAGGAAAGAGCCTTGACAAGCTTAGCTACATATTTTGTAATGATCAGTATCTTCTCAAAATCAATCAGAAGTATCTGAAACATGATTTTTATACCGATATTATCACGTTCGATCTTTCTGAAAGTCAAAAATCGAAAACCGGTGAAATTTACATTAGCATTGATCGGGTAAAGGATAATGCTAGCTTGCTGCATGAGCCTTTTCAAACTGAACTTCACCGTGTCATTTTTCACGGAGCCCTTCATCTCTGTAGATATGATGATAAAACAAGGAAACAGCAATCAAGAATGAGGATCCTTGAAAACCATTATCTTAAAAGCTATGATAAGGTTTCACGGGCAACTGTTTCACTGTGAAACTGTGTCATGTGAAACAATTATCTTTGTCTCGTTATGGCGCGAAAAAGATGGCAGGCAAAGTTGGAAATCACTCCTTCACTCGTAAAATCGAGGGATAAGAGGAAATGGCAAATTGCCCTCAGGCGATACGTTTTGGAAAAGAATCCTTCATCATTCTATGCTCCTTATTTTGGCCTCGACATAGAAACGTTAAGGAAATGGTTTGAATATCAATTTACAAATGGGATCAGTTGGAATGACTTTGGGCAAAAGTGGCAATTCGATCACATTCTTCCTGTTACTTATTTTGACTTTGCCGATGAACATGAACTAAAGATGTGCTGGAACTTTCTAAATCTAAAAATCCACAATCTTCAGCAAACAAGTTCAAAAAATTCCAACATAACTTGGGTAAAAAGCTATTTTAAAGAATTATATCACAAAACGGGTTATAAAATCTGCTCGGATTTGTTGGATAAAATATTCCAGATTGAAAACCGTAATGATCTTGATTTTGCTCAGCAGCAGAAATTCATCCTGGAGCACTTCGACTATCTCAAAACCATTGAAGGCTATTCTTCCTTCGAATTCGAACTTTTAAACAGCGGGCGTCCCCTGGGCGAGATTCAAAAAGAAATTGATTTTCTGAAAAGGCAATCTAACCAACCAAAATAACAAAATACCTTTACGTTCATGTTTACAGAGTACGATATCATCGTTGTGGGCGCGGGTCATGCAGGTTGTGAAGCGGCTGCTGCTGCTGCTAATCTTGGGTCGAAGATTCTGTTGGTTACCATGAATATGCAGACTATTGCTCAAATGAGCTGCAATCCCGCCATGGGTGGTATCGCTAAAGGTCAAATTGTCCGTGAAATAGACGCGCTTGGAGGCTATTCGGGTATCGTTTCCGATCTCTCCATGATCCAATTCAGAATGCTGAACAAGTCAAAGGGGCCGGCTATGTGGAGCCCCAGATCACAAAATGATCGAATGCTGTTTTCTCAAAAGTGGCGGGAAATGTTGGAACAAACACAAAACATTGATTTCTATCAAGATATGGTAAATGGGCTCATTGTGGAGGATCGCCGCATAAGAGGTGTTATAACCGGCCTGGGGCACCACATCCGCTCAAAAGCCGTAGTGCTAACCAATGGTACTTTTCTAAACGGCATTATTCATATTGGCGAAAAGAACTTCGGGGGTGGGAGGGTGGCTGAGAAAGCTGCCACCGGAATTACCGAACAGCTGGAACAACTTGGATTCCAAAGTGATAGATTAAAGACTGGCACACCGCCAAGAGTCGATGGAAGAAGTCTTGATTATAGCAAGATGGAAGAACAGATCGGCGATAAAGAAATAACCGGCTTTTCTTATTTGAATACGCCAAAGCCTGAAAAACAGAAGAGCTGCTGGATAACTTATACTAATTCAAAGGTCCATGATATTTTAAGGACCGGGTTCGATAGAAGCCCTATGTTTACCGGGCGCATTGACGGAATAGGCCCCCGGTATTGTCCCAGTATAGAAGATAAAATAAACAGGTTTGCCGAGCGGGAGCGGCACCAGCTCTTCATCGAGCCCGAAGGATGGAATACTATTGAAATCTATATCAACGGTTTTTCCAGTTCACTACCCGAAGAAGTTCAATACGAAGCAATTCGTAGTATAGCAGGCCTTGAAAATGCCAAGATCTTTCGTCCTGGCTATGCTATTGAATATGACTACTTTCCGCCTACACAATTACGGTATTCCCTTGAGACAAAACTAATTGATAATCTGTTCTTTGCGGGGCAAATCAACGGCACCACCGGGTATGAGGAAGCGGCCTGCCAGGGATTGCTGGCGGGCATAAACGCCCATCAGAAAATCAAGGGTCTTCTACCCATTATCTTAAAAAGAAGTGAAGCTTACATCGGCGTATTGATCGACGACCTCATTAGCAAAGGCACCCAGGAACCCTATCGCATGTTTACCTCGAGGGCTGAATTTAGAACCTTGTTGCGCCAGGACAATGCAGACTTGCGCCTCACGGAATTGAGTTATCGCCTTGGGCTTGCCTCCCAGGAACGAATGGAAAAGCTTATTACAAAAAGAACGGGCCTCGAAAAAATAAAAACCATTCTCAAAGAAATGGTGGTCTCACCGGAAGAAATAAATCCATTTCTAATTTCAATAAATTCCGCGGCAGTCACCGAAAAACAAAAATTGGAAAAAATACTGCTGCGTCCTGATGTGGAATTAGAAATGCTTGTAGATTATTTTCCCAAATTAAGTGACTTGCTTAGCTCCTTTAATAAAGAAACTATCGAACAGGCGGCAATACAAATTAAATATAACGTCTACATTGAAAAGGAAAAAGAACTCGTTCAAAAAATGAGTCAGCTTGAAAATCTGGAAATACCTGAAAATTTTGACTTCAAAAAAATTCAGGCGCTCGGCAACGAAGCCCGCGAAAAACTCACCAAAATAAAACCCCGCACCTTGGGACAAGCAAGTCGCATCTCCGGCATCAACCCAAGTGACGTGCAAATTTTAATGATATATATGGGGAGATAATTTCTCGTCTTTTTCATTTTTCTAAGGTCTGGTTTTTGTGTTCTTCTGTTGTTAATCTATTGTTCCTCTTTTAAAACTTGTGTTATGGCTAAATTAAGCGGAAAAACCGTAGCAATTCTTACTGAGAATGGTTTCGAAGAAGTTGAATTAACCAGCCCCAAGAAAGCACTGGAAGAAGCAGGCGCTACGGTACATATTGTTTCACCCCAAAAAGGAAAAGTAAAAGCGTGGAATCATGATCATTGGAGCATAGAACTTCCGGTTGATAAAAATCTTTCGGATGTAAACTCAAATGATTATGATGCATTGATGCTTCCCGGCGGCGTGCTAAACCCCGATCAACTTAGAAGAAATAAAGATGCCGTAGAGCTGGCAAAAGATTTTCTGGAATCAGGAAAACCAGTTGCCGCTATATGTCATGGCCCACAGTTATTAATTGAAACCGGTTTGCTTGAACATAGGGATCTCACGTCTTATCCTTCTCTTCAAACGGATTTGAAAAATGCGGGTGCTAACTGGCACGATAGAGAAGTGATAGTGGACAATGGGCTGGTGACCAGCCGAAGCCCGAAAGATCTCGAAGCGTTCAATAAAAAAATGATTGAAGAGATTGCCGAAGGCATTCACACCCCGGCGCCAACTCATTAATGCTTAAAAAATACGAAGTCACGGAGAATATACAGAGCAACACAGAGGATTTAAATAATTTCATTTTTTTAGATTGGATCAATGCTTGACAAGTTATATGTCAGGAAACCCTCATACT
>DASXOT010000243.1:0-6228 GCA_036494065.1 Chitinophagaceae bacterium | reverse complement strand
ACCACCAGCAAGCCTGCGATGATAATGATCCATCCGCTGATTTTAATGCGATAGGCATAATTTTCCAGCCAGCGGTGCATAATGAACCATGCAACCGGCGAAGCGATAATGATCGCAATAAAAACAAGCTGCAAAAATTCTTTTGAAAGAATGCTGAAAACTGAAACAATGCTTGCACCCAGCACTTTTCTTATACCAATCTCTTTTCGTCGTTGCAACACATTGTAAGCCGATAGGCCCATCAGCCCTACACAGGCAATGATAATCGCAAGAAGGGCGAAGCCGCCAAAAAGCTTTCCAAACTGAGCGTCGGCTTTGTATTGTGCATTGAATGATTCATCCAGGAAATAATAATTAAATGGATCGTTCGGGAAATATTTGTCCCATGCTGTTTGTATAGAATGAATGACTGCCGCCATATTAGCCGACTCAATCTTAATCGAATAATCAGACCTTACTGTGGGCAGCAGTGTGATGAGCTCGGGATCAATATTTTTGTTTAATGACTCAGTGTGAAAATCTTTTATTACTCCAATAATCGACATCGTATCGCCACGCTTGAGTTTTTGCCCTATTGCCTTTTCTGCATTTTCAAATCCCAGGACAGGCAATGCTGATTCATTGAGGATAACAGCACTACTGTCCGACGGAAAATCTTTCGAAAAATTTCTGCCCGCTACCAGCTTTATTTCATAAGAAGGAAGAAAAGCGTAGTCGACTCCCAGGAAATGAAGAGTTACCGGGTTAGGATAGGCAGCATCCAATCGCCACACAGCATTTGCCCATGTATTTTCTTTACCCATCACGCCGGTCGAGGCAGTCATGTTTTTTACACCTGGGAGATCCAGCACCGCATTTTTGAAAGGCTGATAAATATTGTCATACTTGTGATATTCCAATGAAAAGGGACCTCCTACCACCAGAGTTTGTGCAACGTTGGCCCCCAACGGTTGGGAACGCATATAATTTACTTGCCGATAAACGACAAAAGTTCCAATAATCAATACAACTGAAATCGTGAACTGGAGAATAATGAGCCCTTTTCGAAGCGCCAGGCCTGCCACGCTATTCTTGAATAGCCCTTTTAATACAGATACCGGTTTAAAACCTGACAAAATAAACGCAGGGTAGATTCCCGATAGAAGGCTGCCAACAAGAAAAACGCCAATCATTAATAACCAATAATCAAATGGTAAATAGAAATAGGCAGGATGGCCATTACCTATCATTTGGCTAAACCAGGGTGTAACAGTAGCAGCAATAAATAATGCCAACAAAAAGGAAAACAAATTGATTAAAATGCTTTCAACAAGAAACTGGCCGATCAGTGTTGAACGAACAGCACCTATTAGTTTTCTTACTCCGACTTCCCTTGCTCTCTCAAGCGATCTCGCGGTTGATAGATTAATATAGTTAACCCAGGCAATGCCGATAATCAGAAAAGCTATCATGAAAAGAAATGATACGGCCCGTGCATTGCCGTTTACTTCGGCTTCCTGCATGTAATGGGAGTGAAGATGAATATCACTTACCGGGATGATGTGTACTTCATCGCGAATATTATTTTCTTTTTGTGATGCCTGGCTATTAATATAGTGATCACAGAAGGCAGGGAGTTTTGATTCGAACTTCTGAATGTTCGTTCCTGGTTTTAATCGCAAATAAGTATAGAACTGATACCAGCCCCAGCTAGTTTCTTCGGGATGACTCGAATCATTATACCGGTGTGGAAAGAAACCAAGGGTGGGATAGGAGACGAGGTAATTAACGACGAGGTGGGAATTGCCTGGTAACGCATCAAAAATGCCCGTCACTTCAAAAGGCCTTTCTGAAAAAGGGCTATGAAAGATCAGCGTTTTGCCAAGGGCATCATCCTTGCCGAAATATTTTCTTGCCGTCTCAGCAGACAACATGATTTTATCCATCCCGTTCAAAGCGGTTTTGGGATTGCCTTTTAGCACACGGATATTAAACATTGGGAGGAACGAAGGATCAGCATAGTATCCTTTCGTTTCGTTGAACTTTATAGTTGACAGTTCATTTGACAAAAGAAGAGGAGCTGGAGATAACCGGCAATAGTCTTCCACTTCCGGCAAATCCTTTTTCATGGTTGGTCCAAACGCAGGGTAGACAGCAGCCGATTGCCAATCGAGCCGACCCTGCTGATAATGGTCCAAGCGCAACCGGAAAATCTGGTTTGAATCGGGCAAAAAATTATCATAGCTTCTTTCAAACGCTACGTACTGAAAAATCAAAAGACAGCAAGATGTGCCAATTGCTAACCCGAGAATGTTCAGCATAGAATAATCCTTCCTCTTTACCAGATTGCGAAACGCGAGTTTGAAATAACTTTTGATCATACGAAAGCTTTAAGCCGCGAATTATAAGCTACTTTTTGATTTGGGTAAAAAATCCGAAGGGTTCATCGCTGAGTTTTATCTTAAAATGCGTGAGCCTCAATACCTATGCCACGTGTCAATCTCATTATGTGTCAGAGGGTCGATAGAATCCAATTTCGCTGACTGTTCGAAAACGGACAATCAGTGTGCTTATACGGACGGGATTAGTCAATTCAATTTTCTGGTTTTCACTGCCAATTCATCTTCTCATGGTCACCAGGCGATGATGTATTTTAGGAATTCATTCATCATTCACCATTGCCAATTCACAATTCACCACTTCATTCCGAGCGAAGGCTCTTCACGGGGTTTGTTAATGCCGCATTGATGGCTTGCACGCTAACAGTAAACAGCGAAATCAGGACGGCTGTAACCGCAGCCAAAGCGAACAGCCACCATTGCAGGTTGACATGGTATGCAAAATTTTGCAACCATTTCTGCATTACGAAATAACCGGCGGGCAAAGCGATTACGGTCCCGAGCAAAACTGGCTTCAGCAAATCTTTCGAAAGCAGCAGCACAATATTTCTCACCGATGAACCCAATACTTTCCTAACACCGATTTCTTTGGTTCGTTTCAATGCAGTGTAAGAAGCAAGGCCAAATAATCCAAGACAAGCAATACATATTGCGATGAATGAAAAGATCTGTAATAAAGACTCTTGTTTTATTTCCGATTTATATAAGTGTTCAAAATTCGCATCCAGGAATGTGTATTCGAAGGGATAATCAGGAGCATTGCTGCTGTAAATATTTTTGATGCGGTCGATTGCCGCATGCATTTGAGTAGTCTTTAGTTTTATTAAGACAAGGCGCCGATCATCTTTTTTGGTGGAAATTACCAAAGGGCCGATCGCTTCTTTTAACGAAGCATAGTGAAAATCTTCGACTACGCCGACAACCGTTCTTGGCAAACTATCCGCAGAGATATTTTTTATCCATTTGCCAACGGCCTCCCGGGGAGTGTAACCTAAAAGAGACGCGGTGGCCCGGTTGATCATCACTGATTGAGTAGAGTCCGTAATAAATTGTGGTGAGAAATCTCTTCCAGCAAGGATCTTTAGACCGAGTGTTTTCGCATATTCAAAGTCAGCAAACTCTGTATTCAACATTAATTTTTCACCCGGCTTACCCTGGACTTCGAAACCATAAGTATCGTGAAAACCTCCCGGTTCACCAGACATCAGGGATACGCTCGCAACAGCGGGGTCGGCCTGCAACTCATTCTTGAAGAGAATTTTTTTATCTGATATGGTTCCGTTATCCAGCCTGACGATCATAGACCGCTCTTTGTTAAATCCCAAATCGGTTGTATGAACATAACGCATCTGTTTCATTACGACAGTTACACTGATGATTAATAAAACGGAAATGCCGAATTGAAATACAACAAGCACTTTTCGAAAAAAGGCGCCGCCAGTACCCACTTTCAATTTCCCTTTTAGTGATTCAATTGGAGAAAAAGATGAAAGTAAAAGCGCGGGATAGCTGCCAGCCAGGAGACCGACGGTTAATATCACACTGATAATGAAAACATACACCCATGGATTGCTCCAGTAAGAGGGCAATTTGTAACCTAAAAAATTTGTATAAACCGGCATGATCAATTGTAACAACAACAAGGCAAGAATGGCAGAGATAGTAGCAAATAATAGAGACTCGAATATAAATTGCCAGGCTAGCTGTCGCCGCACTGCCCCCAGCACTTTTCTCAATCCTACTTCTTTTGAACGATCGGTTGCTCTAGCTGTAGCAAGATTCATGAAGTTGATACAGGCAATAACGAGGATCAACACAGCGATACTCATAAATATGTATACCATCTTTTTACTGCCATGCTTCACATTATCAAAGCCATTTTCGCCCTCGAAATAGATACCGTAGAGTGGTTTAATTGCAAGATCCATTTTGAAGCCGTTTTCCCGGTAAAATTTACCCATGTATTTATCCATGAAAGCAGGAAAAAGTTTTTCCAATTGCGAAGGCTGCGCGGCAGGATTTAATTCCATGTATACAAACAAGTCATTGTTTGGCCATTGATTCATCCACCACTCGTTTCTCCAGTTAGACAATGGAACGAGCATATCAAAATCAAGATGTGAGTTCGCCGGCACGTCTTCAGCAATGCCCGTAACTTTTAAATGTAATTTCTTATTAAGCTCTACGACTTTACCAATTGGGTCTTCGTTACCAAAATATTTTTTTGCTGAAGATGCAGTCATCACTATACTCGACGGATCATTCAGCACGCTGGCGGGATTTCCCTTTAGAAGGCGAAAGCTGAAAAAGCTGAAAAAATTACTATCGGTTAAGTAAATCTTCTTTTCGTTGAATGAAATATTATTATAGGTGATGAGGTCATTGTCGGGCTGGACACGCACAACTTTTTTAACCGCATCGGGATAATCATTCTGCAAAGCCAAAGCATAGGGAGGGGACAGCCACGGTATCGCCCTTTTTTCGCCATTGGTTGTACCCACCCGCATAACCCGGTAAATATTTTTACCGTTCTTATGAAATTTATCATAACTGAATTCATTCAGGATGAACAGGAAGATCATCAAACAACACGTGATACCAACCGTAAGCCCCAAAACGTTGATCAGTGAAAACAATTTTTGTTTTCTGAAATTTTTTACGGCGAGTAGGAGATAGTTTTTAAGCATAGAAAGGCTTTTATTAATGATTTATCAGTTGCGGGCTGTAAGCTACATGCTGCAAGCCTGTTGTAAAGAATTTGATTTAACCATTTTTATTCTTCATAGGGTTAGCTTCAATAACCAAAATCTGACGGACTAACAACTTGGATCTTATAGCCTACAGCTTGCAGCTT
This sequence comes from Chitinophagaceae bacterium, assembly GCA_036494065.1. Lineage (GTDB taxonomy): Bacteria > Bacteroidota > Bacteroidia > Chitinophagales > Chitinophagaceae > VBAU01. The sequence continues at coordinate 996 of DASXOT010000243.1, read as the reverse complement.
CTTTCATTCCGCTCTCAGCGACTTCACTGGGTTCGCTAGCGCCGCTTTGATCGCCTGGAAACTCACTGTCAGCAACGTCATAAAAATGACTGATGCTCCGGCCATCACAAACACACCTGCACTTATAGTTATTCTATAGGCAAAACTTTGCAGCCAATGATTCATGGCCCACCATGCCAATGGAAAAGCTATGAGAACGGCTATCACGGTCAGTTTCAAAAAATCTTTTGACAGCATCACGGCTATGTTATTTACGGAAGCACCTACTACTTTGCGAACGCCAATTTCTTTTTGTCTTTTATTTGCAGTAAAGGCAGCCAGGCCAAACAATCCAAGGCAGGAAATAAGAATAGCAAGCCCGGCAAAATAACGCGACAAAACAGAAACGCGGTTTTCAGCTTCATACAACGCTTCATATTCTTCATCCATAAAATGATAGTCAAATGACAGGCCTTTACTAAAGGATGCAAATGATTGCCTTATTCTTTCAATGGTTTGCCTTTCTGTGCCGGCTTTTATTTTAACCACTACGTTAGGGCCTATCGGAAAATCCTGGAAAAAACAGGGTTGTACTGCATTGTAGAGCGATTCGTAATTAAAATCTTTTGCAATACCTACAATTACATGCGGCTGTCCCCAGAAACTAATGGTTTTGCCTACTGGATCTTTTAGTCCCATTTGTTTTATAGCCGTTTCATTAAAAATTATTTCTTTTAAAGACCGGTTATCGTCTGAAAAATTTTTGCCGTCTTTTATTTTTATGCCCATTGTTTGCATAAAACCATAGCCTACTTCCAGGTTGGCAAAATTGATATCAAGATTGGGGTCTTTCCCTTCCCAGTGAAAGTCACTGATTTCGCCGTGATCACCTAAAAGATTATGAGAACTACTGCCAGCGCTCACAACACCCGGAAGTTTCCGGATCTCGTTTACGAAACTTTGTGCAGCTACCAGTTTTAGCGAATCAAATTCCAGGGGTATTTCAAAATGGATAAT
>DASXOT010000242.1:0-4200 GCA_036494065.1 Chitinophagaceae bacterium | reverse complement strand
GGCCGTTACGATGGTTATCGGTAATACTGCTATGATCCCAACCAGCATTTTTTCTCCTGGCAATACCATGGCCAGCGTGATCGCTAATGAATTTAATGAAGCCGACCACACACTTTACTGGAGCGCATTGGTAGAGCTGGGACTTGTTTTGTTTATCGTGACGCTTATCATCAATATAATTGGAAAACGAATTATTAAACGCTTCACCAACGAATAAACTATGGAGAAGGGAAGAAATGTAAATTTCCGGATTGCCAAGAGTAAAATGGTTCAGATTATCACTATTATACTCGCCTTCGCAATTACCGCGCCTTTGCTATTCATCATCTATTATATATTCAGGCAGGGTATTACCAAAGTTAACTGGACTTTTCTCTCACATATTCCAAAGCCAGTGGGTGAAACCGGCGGGGGTATTGTGAATGCTATCGTAGGAAGCATCTTTATTGTTTTTGTGGCCTCGGTCATCGCAATACCGTTTGGAATTATGTGCGGTATTTATTTAAGTGAGAATAGAACAAGTCGCTTATCTTATTGGAGCCGGTTGACTGTAGATGTTTTACAAGGAGTGCCGTCAATCGTTATTGGTATAGTTGTATATTTCTGGATAGTCAAAACGGCGGGAACATTTTCTGCGATTTCCGGTAGCGTTGCTTTGGCGATAATGATGTTGCCGATCCTTATACGGTCGACAGAGGAAACCTTAAAGCTGATCCCCGGCACATTGAAGGAAGCAGGTCTTGCATTGGGGTTACCATATCACAAAGTGATTTTAAGGATCGTCGTGCCTTGCGGAATAAGCGGGATTCTTTCGGGAGTAATGCTTTCTATCGCAAGAATAGCGGGTGAAACAGCACCATTACTTTTTACTGCTTTTGGAAACCCTTTTTTAAGTACCAATATATTGAAGCCGATGCATAGCCTGCCGTTGTTGATATATAATTATGCAACGAGTCCTTATGACGACTGGCATGACCTTGCCTGGGGAGCAGCGCTGATTTTATTGTTCACTGTTTTATTGTTAAACATTATAACTAAGATTACAACAAGAAGATGGAACGTACAATTATAAGTAGTAAAAATTTCAACGCATATTTTGGGACTAATCATGTGGTCAAAGACGTGAATATTGAAATTCCAAAAAATCATGTCATTGCCGTCATGGGACCTTCGGGCTGCGGTAAAACAACTTACCTGCGTTGTATCAATCGCATGCATGAATTGACCCAGGGTGCTACTTCGAACGGAAAGATGTTGTTGAATAACCAGGATGTATATGAAATGCATCCCATCTTTGCCCGGTTAAAAATCGGGATGGTCTTTCAACGACCGAATCCTTTTCCGAATTTGAGTATCTATGATAATGTGATCTCGGGGTATAAACTAAACGGGTTTAAATTAAAGAAGGTTGAAAAAGATAAAATTGTAGAAGACTCTTTAAAAAAATCAGCACTATGGAATGAAGTAAAAGATTCGCTTCATAAAAAAGGAACATTTCTTTCAGGTGGTCAGCAACAACGTTTATGTATTGCAAGAGCAATCGCCATGGAACCAGAAGTATTGCTGCTTGATGAGCCCACGTCAGCGTTGGACCCTATTTCCACCTCGAGTATTGAGGAACTGTTACACGATCTCAAAAAGAATTTAACACTGGTAATTGTAACTCACAACATGCAGCAGGCCGCCCGCGTCAGCGATCGAACAGCTTTCTTTTACCTGGGAGAGCTCGTAGAATACGATGACACAAAAAGAATGTTCACCAATCCTAAAGACAGCCGGACGCAGAATTATATAACGGGCAGGTTCAGTTAAGATCATTTATTTCGCAACGCTACAATCTTACTAAGTATGATACAGATAGAAATTGAATTACAGCAGTTAAAGAAAGAAGCAATAAACATGTGGAGCCTCGTGCACTCACAATTGGTAAAATCGATGTCGGCATTAATAAACTTTGACAGGGATCTTGCACGTGAGGTCGTTTCCCTGGAGAAAAGGGTGAATGGTCTTGAGCTGAAAATTGACAGGGATTGTGAAAACATTTTTGCATTGTTGACGCCGGTGGCCGTGGATCTTCGATTTGTACTTGCTGTGCTGAAGATCAATTCAAACCTGGAAAGGATCGGTGATATCGCGGAAGGAAGCGCCAAATATATTATCGATGCGGAACATTCTTTCAAGGAGGAGCTGCTTGATGCAACCCAAACGATAACGATGTATGATGAAGCGATCAATATACTGCAGACAACATTAAAAGCGTTCGAAAACGAGGATACTAACCTGGCAAGGAGTGTTTTTAAGAAGGATGAGTCCCTGGACACCATTAATGCACAGGCTCATTCGGCTACAATTGAATATCTGAAAAAAAATCCCCAGGACATTACCCAGGCGCTATATAATTTATCAATCATCCGGAAACTGGAGCGGGCTGGTGACCAGTCGAAAAACATAGCTGAGGAAATTATATTTTTCCTGGAAGCAAAGGTGCTTAAACACAAAGACAAACATTATAAATTTTAGAACTTAACCATACGTTTTCCCCGGTCCACGGGGAGAATCCTTCCATTTTTTATTAATACTAAGATAATTTTTAAGTAACTGCTGCGTAACAGTGGACCTGCAACTTGCAGGCAGTTCTTATCTTCTTTTCGCAGAATTTGCTCCTTTCGCTCAGCTTGAGCCATGGGTTATGAGTAGATTTCTCGTGCAGTTTTTACCGGCCCGCCATTTTCAAATGATGGGCCGGTCTTTTTTTATCTCTCTCACACAAGTTATCCGGCTTTCGAAGTTAGTTTCTAACAAATCTTTTACGGCATCACTAAGGACCTTATTCGGTCATGTAAAACACATAGGATCAGTAGCAACAATGGGGTCACGTAGTGGGACTATGATTTGATTAATCATTTCAACCAGGTACCATTATCACCAAAACAAGTTTGCCAAAGAGGTCAAATTATACACTGTACTGCTATCGATAAGCTTTTTTTATTACCTGGAGGTTACCGATACTGATTTCATAAAAATTTCATTTTTCATTAATCATTCGTTCATGCAGGCGTAAGATTCCCATCATATAGTACAGTGAATTTCGCCACGTCAATTTCTTGAGCAAACCAAAATAATTTTTATGCTGCTTGATTTTTTTCTCCGTTGTAAAAAGATGTTTTTTCTTATTTCCCTACTTGCGATGTCATGCATAGCCATGGCGCAACGGATCGTGAGTGGGAGTATAATTGACGAAAATCAAAAACCTGTCAGTGGTGCTACAGTAATGGTCAAAGGAACCAATAAGCAAACCGTTAGCAATGAAAATGGAAGATTTTCCATTGATGCAACCGACCAGGATATGCTTGTGATAACTCACGTGAGTTTTTTGCCATTGGAAATAAAAGCTACCCAGGCATCCAATATTTCACTAACCAGCACCGCCAGGAATCTTTCGGAAGTAGTGGTAACGGCCACGGGTATAAGAAAAGAAGCAAAGCGTTTGGGGTATGCAATTCAAACTATCGATGCTTCAACGCTCACCCAGGCACGGGAAGCCGATCCCGTCAACTCATTAAAAGGAAATTCAGCAGGACTTGAAATAAACATTAACCAGGAAATTGGCCATCCCGCCGATGTCATCATTCGTGGTGAGAATGCGCCGGATGACCGGCCTATGTTTGTAGTAGATGGGGTGCCGATAACTTCAGATACATACAATATTAATCCCGATGATATCGAATCCTTCACGGTACTCAAAGGGCCCAATGCCGCGGCGCTTTATGGCTTCCAGGGAAAGAATGGTGCAATTATCATCAATACAAAAAAAGGCAATAGCGGCAAGAAGGGTGTATCCGTAACCTTTAATTCAAGCACGCAATTCTATAAAGGATTTATAGCATTGCCCAAGTATAATGACGAGTATGGACCCGGAGATAATGGCAAATATGCATTTGGTGGCGGCGGCTCCAGCCCTGCTTCTTATTTTGGAAGTGGTGCAGTAGGAGTCGGTGTTAATGATTATGATTATGATGTTTGGGGCCCTCAATTCAGGGGACAACTGCTGCCTCAATATGATGGTGCCTATGATGCGAGCAAGAATTATACAACCACTTTTGCAGACGGCAGTACATATACAGGTCATGTGCAACCTACACCCTGGTTGGCCAGGGGAAAGGACAATTTGAAAAAATTTGTACAAACTGGTCTGCTTTC
>DASXOT010000241.1:0-2118 GCA_036494065.1 Chitinophagaceae bacterium | reverse complement strand
TATGGAAATATTATCAGCAAAAGAAGTAGCTGCTATAGATTCTGATTGTGGAACATCGATAAACTTCAACTGGCCGCTCTCTTTTATCGGAAGGATGTTCTCTTTCAAAAAACTTGCTTTTTCCCGATCATTGGGGTTGGTTGCTGTTTTCCAGTGTTCCTGGTTACTCCAGAAAATTGCTTTCTTAAATGCCGGAATCAGCTTTTCGCCCCTCCGAACAATTGAACCACCGCAGTGGTCAAAATGCAAATGCGTAAGAAATACATCAGTTATGTCATCCCGATGAAAGCCATATTTTGCAAGCGACCTATCGAGCGTATCGTCTCCATGCAAATAGTAATAACTAAAGAATTTTGAATCCTGCTTATCGCCCATGCCGTTATCAACAAGTATAAGCATGTTTCCATCTTCAATTAACAGGCACCGTAGCGCCCAACTGCACATGTTGTTATCATCTGCCGGGTTGATTTTATTCCAGATGCTTTTAGGAACTACTCCAAACATTGCGCCTCCATCGAGTTTGAAGTAGCCGGTATTAATCGTGTACAATTTCATGCTGGTTCACTTATAACATTACTGCCAGCAGGCATACTTTTCTTTTCTTTGACCTGCGCGCTTCCTGCATACAATAATAATAAAAAGCCGATAATGAAGTAGATCATTAATGCGAGAACAGAAAAACGCTGGGAATGTGTGATCTCAGTAAAAAAGCCAAAGCTGAACATACCGATAACGATCCCGATCTTTTCAGTGACATCATAAAAACTAAAAAACGAGGCTGTGTCTTTTGTTACCGGCATCAGCTTGGAATATGTTGATCGGCTTAGTGACTGTATCCCACCCATGACAAATCCCACGAAAGTTGCCAATATGTAGAATTGAACAATGGCTCCTTTGGGAATCAGGAATGCGTCAAAACAAATGATGATCCATACGGCAATGCATACCATGATAGCTTTAAAATTGCCTACCGCAGAGGAAAGCCTGGAAATAGCGTAAGCACCTGGAATCGCAATCAATTGAATGATGATAATAGCCACGATTAAATTGACGGTGGGTATCTGTAGCTCGCTTTTACCGTAAAGCGTGGCAGCCAACATCACCGTTTGAACGCCCATATTATAGAAAAAAAACGCCACCAGATATCGTTTCAATATTACAAGATCTTTTAGCTGTCTCCACACCTTTTGCAGCTCCCTGTACCCTTTTGAAAGGATGCTATGCTCAAGATCGCCTGTTCCGGCGGGTGTTGACCTGGGCAAACGGCTCAAAGAAAATTGTCCAAATCCCCACCACCAAACTCCTACCAATAAAAATGAAGCCTGGAATTGAATGATGGAATCTTTATTTCCGCCCAATAATTGAGGATAGAAAACAAAAATAAAGCAGACAACCTGCAATATTACGCTTCCGATGTAGCCATATGTAAATCCCCTTGCGCTTACGCTATCCCTGTCTTCAGGTGCGGCAATCTCGGGCAGATACGAATTGTAATATACCAGGCTGGCCCAGAAGCCCACACAGGCAATGATCATGCAGATGATGCCGATGTATAGCGTTGATTTGCTTGTAAAGAAAAACAAGCAAGCGCAAGCGATACTGCCCATCGTAAGAAAAAAGTTTAAAAAATTCTTTTTGTTACCCTTGTAGTCCGCGATGGATGAAAGCAGTGGTGAAATAAAGGCAACAATGAGCATGGCGAAGGCCAATGCATAATTATATAACGCGGTGTTTACAAAATCCCTTCCTAAAAAATGAACATAGTCCGTGGTCGTCGTATCATTTCCATCACCGGTAATGGCTTCATAATAAGCAGGAAAAATAGTGGAAGTAATAACGAGATTATAAACCGAGTTGGCCCAATCGTACATGGCCCAACCATTGATGATTTTTTTTGAGGCCGTTTGCATAAACCTGGTTCTTTATTCAATAAAAATACTGATTAAGAGATAAAACGTACGATCCTATTTCTCAAGTGAATAAATGATAGGTGCTTTTATTTTACATCCATTTTAGTAAACTTCAGCGTTTTGAACGTCTTGAAACGATTATCTGTTAATTCAATGTTTACAGGTGCATTGTTATATAAAGAATCAGAAAGAAAATTAGCCATCGTAT
>DASXOT010000240.1:0-3183 GCA_036494065.1 Chitinophagaceae bacterium | reverse complement strand
CATGATGCGGTGTCCTTTTTTAAATGTGTGCGCGATTTCATTCATGTCAAATGATATCTTTTCAATCTTACCTGGTGTAAATGGTTGCGGGTGATCGTAGCTGCTCCTGAATTTCCCGCGAAAAACTTCCGCCCTGACCATTCTTTCAAAACCTGCCATTTGAAAATTCCTCGGGTTAGGATCCGGATTCGGTTCATTGTCCGGTAGTACATCAATCAGCTTTACGATAAAATCCGCATCCGTTCCCGTTGTTGATACAAATAAATTAGCTTTTAATCTACCAGTCACCGTCACATCATCTGTCAGTACATCGGAAGTAAAGCTCACAACGCCGGGTGATTTTTCGGCGAATCGCTGATCTTCTACCATGTATTCATTATTTCGATGATCATACACACCATCTGTATATGGCAAGGGGCTATCAGGATCACTCAAATATTCGTTGTAGTTATTTTTCTCAGTTGGTTTCGTTGTTGATAGTTTTTGCTTATCGTGAAAGTAGAACGTTGTGGGCTGAGCATTTTCCGGGGGCCAGGTCGGATATTCTTTCCACTGATTTGTCCCGGTCTCAAACACGGTTGCTTCGCTGGCATCGAATGACCCTTCATTTTTTAAATAGTAATTAAAAAACTTCGTCTCAATTTGATTGAAATATTCATTAAGATTAGTGCCAAAATTGTAACTGCCAAATTTTGTCCAGGAAGGCGAGGCCCATCCTCCATGTGTCCATGGACCCATAATAATGCGATTGTCATTGTGGCGTGTTTGTTTTTCTATGGCTTCATAGGTTCTTAATGCGCCAAACATGTCTTCCGCATCAAACCATCCGCCCACCAAAAGAGTCGCGGGTTTTATATTTTTTAAATGAGGACGGATATTCCTGGATTGCCAGAAACTATCATAGGTGTCATGCACCAGCGATTGATTCCAAATACCGGTGCCATGAAAATAATTGGGCCCATTTGCATTTTTGAGTGTGCCCATGTCGAGAAAGAACTTGTAGACATCATTGGTACTAAAACTAAAAACGGGCTTGTAGTTTTCACCGTTAGCGGATTTTTCTCCATCGAAATAATTGTAGAAATCAAAATTGTCAAGGAGAAAATATGCCCCGTTGTGATTAACATCATCGCCGACAAATTCATCTGTTACCGGCGCCTGTGGCGATACAGCCTTTATTGCCGGGTGAGCATCAGGCAATGATGCGGTCGCATAAAACCCCGGATAGGAGATTCCATATAAACCAACACGGCCATTATTCTTTGTGTTTTTTAGAAGCCATTCTACCGTATCATACGTATCACTGCTTTCGTCCACATCTTTATTCGATCGTTTATTGTCGATAGCAGGTGTCATCTCTTTGAAGTCGCCTTCACTTTTATAGCGACCGCGTACATCCTGGTAAACGAAAATATATTTCCCCTTCATCAGGTCAGTATTCGGACCAAGCCGCCGAGGATAATTGCTTTCTCCATAAGGATTGCATGAATACGGGGTTCGTTCCATCAAGATGGGGTAGGCGGTAGAGTTATCCCTGGGAGAATAGATAGCAGTGAACAGTTTTGCACCATCGCGCATGATTATATACACTTCTTTCTTGACATAGTTGTCTTTGATATAGGTATCATTGCTATTCTGCGCTGCCAACAAAACGGGTAAAAAAAGGAAAATAAATCCATGGCTGATCCCGAAAACTTTTTTCATTATTAATTTTTTAAAACCGGTAGTATAATATTGCTTGCATTTGTTCCGTCATGATAAATATGGATCGTTTCTTTTTGAAAGTCGGTGTCATTTGCATCGTAGATATTCACAAATTTCTGCGGATTGCGATCTGCCAATGGGAACCAAGTACTCTGAACCTGGATCATTAGCCGGTGTCCTTTTTTAAAAGTGTGTGCAACATCAGGAAGGTCAAACTTCACCTCTTCAACTTTATTTGGTTTGAAGGGCTCCGGGTTTGAAAAACTATTCCTGAATCTGCCACGCATAATTTCTCCGCGGACAAGCATTTCATATCCGCCCATGGGATATGCCCCTCCGGCGTTTCTCCCAAAACTTTTTTGAGGCGTTTCTGTATATTTGAAATCATCTGGAAAAACATCGATCAATTTCACTACGAAATCCGCATCAGTACTGCTAATGCTCACTTTTAAATCAGCCGTAACCACACCGGCCAGCGTAAGGTCTTCCTGTAAAACATCTGTTTGAAAACTCAGCACATCCGTTCTCCTTGAAGCAAAGCGCTGATCATCGGTCATATAGTCTCTTGTTCTTTCAAAGTGGACATCTTCCGTGTATGGAACAGGGTGTGCGGGATCACTGATGTACTCATCGAAGGCAGCTCCATCTTTAGCCGCTTGCGTTGAAAGAGTAGGTTTATCCCAGGATAATTTTCCATTCATGCTCAAATAAATCGATTTATTCTCAGCTTCCGCCGGCGGCCATTCTGAGAGATGCCTCCATTCATTTGCTCCACTGAAAAATATGGTCGCTTCAGTGATCTGCGAGATGTCTCCCTTGCCCTTGAGATAATAATTGAAAAATGGAATTTCAATATTGTTCTGAAACCAAAACGAAGTATTTGATCCGAATTGGACATTACCCAAATGCGTGCCGTCATTGCTAGCCCACTGGCCATGGTACCATGGGCCCATCACCAGTTTGTTGAAGTGTGTGGCAGAATTTTTCTTCTCAATGGCCTTGTATAGGTTCCATGCACCAAAGCAATCTTCAGCATCAAACAAACCACCTACTTCCAGCATCGCCGGCTTGATGTCACCAACAAAATTTCGTGGATTTCTTGCTTCCCACCAACTATCCCTGTTGGGATGGGCATAAATATCTTTCCAGAATTTGACGCTGTCGCCGGTCAGCGTCATAAAATTTTTCAATGCTCCTATTTGCAGATAAGTTTGATAATTATCATTAGAAGGCAATTTTAATGCAGACCCTGGCCCAGTCATCGTCGGAGCGGGACGGGGATAACCAAATCCACCAGCATAGAAACTAAAGCCATCCATAATAAAGAAGACGCCGTTATGATGAAAATCATCACCCTGGAACCAATCGGTCACTGGTGCTTGCGGACTAACGGCCTTTAACGCGGGATGCCCGCAGAGTGCGGCCATAGTCGAATAAAAGCCGGGATAAGAAATTCCAAATACACCCACATTACCATTG
>DASXOT010000239.1:0-2006 GCA_036494065.1 Chitinophagaceae bacterium | reverse complement strand
AAATAAAGAGCAAAAGGAAAAATATTCCAAACTCGATAAGGTTGCGTTATGGATCACGCAGCACGTGGGCAGCATGGGCTTTTTTATCATTATTTTTTTATGGACAGTAGTTTGGTTAGGTTGGAATACACTGGCGCCGGTTCAATCCAGGTTTGATCCTTTTCCAGCCTTCGTATTGTGGCTGTTTGTCTCCAATATGATACAAATATTCCTGATGCCGCTGATCATGGTAGGACAAAATCTCCAGGCCAACCATTCCGAGGCCCGAGCCGAATCGGACTTCGAGATCAACACGAAGGCAGAAGAAGAGATAGAAACGATACTAATGCATCTTGAAAATCAAAACGAAATTATACTTAAAATACTGAGTGAAGTGAAACAAACGAAATAATAGTGGATAGATGATAGTTGATGACAAGCGAATAGCTAAAGATAAAAGTTCGCTATTCACAATTGACCATTCGTGTACAGCTATGATCTATCAGTTATTCACTATCATCTAATTCGACCTTTTTATTTTATGAAGAATTTTCTTTTTATAAGCAGTTTGCTGCTCTCATTATTTGGAACTGGGCAAAAGAATTCCAACCAACAATACAAGGAGGATTTTAATTACTTCTGGACAACAATCCGGGATAATTATTGCTATTGGGATAAAAAGCAAACCGATTGGCAAATGGTTAAAGCCACGCTTGAACCAGTCGTGGATACGGTAACGACAAGAGCAAGCTTCATTGCTGTTCTTGAAAAAGCCTTCTATGAAATTTATGATCATCATGCTTCCTTAAATACCAACACGGCTGTGTCGGAGCGATTGGTGCCTTCAGGAACGGATTTATGGGCTGAATTTATAAATGGCAAGCCGATGATAACGGAAGTGCGATTTGGATCTGGTGCTGACAAAGCGGGCATTCAGGGCGGAATGGAATTAGCCGCATGTAATGATGTTTCTATTGAAAAGGCTCTGCAGCCATTTTTACCCAATTGCCTTTCCATGCCTGATACAGAAGCAAGAAATTACGCATTGCGGTTACTCCTCGCCGGGGATCATTCTACTGAAAGAAAAATCACTTTGAAAATCGGTGGTCGTTTAAAAGATTTTTATCCCGATAAACCGGTGAACTATCTTGAGCTGAAACAGAAAAAACCTGAAATAGAATTTAGAGTCTTAAAAGGCAACATCGGTTATATTCTTATCAATAATTCTTTGGGCGATGATGATCTTATTCCGCTTTTTGATTCCGCATTAACGGCGTTGAACAATACCCCGGCTCTTATTCTTGACATGCGAAACACACCCTCCGGCGGCAATACTACGGTAGCCCGCGCGATCATGGGCCGATTTATTACACACGAAGGGTTTTACCAGAAACATGAATTGACATCGGAAGAAAAAGAATCCGGAATAAAGAGAAGCTGGGTGGAAATTGTGTCACCAAGAAAAGCTACATACACAAAACCGTTAGTGATCCTGGTTGATCATTGGACAGGATCGGTTGGAGAGGGCATTGTGATTGGTTTTGATGCGTTAAGGCCCACTATGATTGTTGGAACGAGAATGGCCGGTTTAAACGGAGCTGTTTATTCTTTTACCATGCCTAATACAGGGATCGGGTTTTCTTTCCCTGCAGAAAAACTTTTTCATATCAACGGCTTGCCAAGAGAAAATTTTCACCCTGATAAGGAAATAGACCTGTCTAAGAATAACACCGGTAAAGATGTTATTCTCGAGGAAGGACTCAAATATATTTCCGCACTTCCTTCTCAGAAGTAGAATGTATCATGGAACTGGAGAAATTGATTTAAAACGCGAACATGCCGCCATTCCTTGGATCTGTTTTGGTTTCCATTTTATATTCTTTTGGGGGCTCTTTGCCTAACAAATTTTTTACAAAATAGTCCCAGCGGCGTCGCATCATATATGATGAAAAACTCCCGTAGCCGTGCTGGCTGTTAGGAAAGATCACCAGGTCATAATCTTTGTTTGCTTTTTCCAACGCATCGAT
>DASXOT010000238.1:0-7680 GCA_036494065.1 Chitinophagaceae bacterium | reverse complement strand
ATTTTTTCATCGTGTAGATGAAGGCACCTGGATGGGGCATGTGATTGAACACATCGCCTTAGAAATTCAAACATTAGCCGGGATGGATACTGGTTTTGGGCGCACACGCGGTACAGGCGAAAAAGAGGGCGTGTACTATGTCATCTTTGATTATATTGAAGGGGATGCAGGCGTGTATGCTGCAAAAGCTGCGGTGCAAATTGCCCAGGCAATTGTCGACAACAAGGCTTATAACCTGGAAGAAGATATTCAGCAAATGCGCGAGATCCGTGAGGACACGAGGCTTGGACCTTCAACAGGGTGCATCGTAGATGAGGCAGCGAAAAGAGGAATTCCCTTCATTCGTTTGAATAAGCAAAGCCTTGTACAACTTGGCTACGGCATTCATCAGAAAAGAATTCGTGCCACGATCGCATCTACTACTTCCAATATTGCCGTTGATATTGCTGGTGACAAAGACGAAACAAAGATGTTGCTCGACGCCGCTCAAATTCCTGTTCCCAGGGGTACGGTAATAAGAACAGAAGAAGGCCTAAAAGATGCCATTGAAAAATTTGGTTATCCGCTTGTGATAAAGCCGATCGATGGCAATCATGGAAAGGGCAATACCACAAATATTACCACGTGGGAACAAGCTGTCAAAGCATTTGCAGCCGCAAAAGAATACAATCGTTCCCTGATCATAGAAAAATTTATTACGGGCTATGATTTCAGAGCATTAGTGATCAACTATAAATTTATTTGTGCGGCCTTGCGAACTCCTGCTTCGGTGATTGGTGATGGAGAACATTCTATTCAATGGCTGATTGAGGAAACCAATAAAGATCCGAAACGAGGCTATGGACATGAAAAGGTATTGACGCAAATCACCATTGATCAGTTCACACAAAAAATGCTGGACGATCATGGCTATACATTACAAACTATTCCCGGGAAGGATGAACTGGTTTTATTAAAACCAACAGCCAACCTTTCCACGGGTGGCACATCAACAGACGTAACGGATGAAGTACATCCCGCTAATATTTTTATGTTTGAACGAATCGCCAAAATTATCGGCCTGGATATCTGCGGCATCGACGTTATGACTACTGACCTGCGAACTCCTGTTTCCGAAAATGGAGGTGCTATTTTGGAAGTAAATGCGGCCCCGGGTTTTCGCATGCACCTGGAACCTGCACAAGGACTGGCAAGAAATGTAGCCGAACCTGTTATCGATATGCTGTTCCCAAAAGGGAGTGCCGGCAGAATTCCCATTATCGCCATTACAGGAACCAACGGAAAAACAACAACGACAAGGATCACCGCGCATATTGCAAAAAGCGCGGGCAAGAAAGTAGGCTATACAACCAGCGATGGGGTGTATATACAAAATCAAATGATGATGAAGGGTGATTGCACAGGCCCGATTTCTTCGCAGTTTGTATTAAAAGATCCTGCTGTTGATTTTGCCGTATTGGAATGCGCAAGGGGAGGTATTTTAAAATCTGGTCTTGCTTTTCAAAATTGCGACGTCGCCATCGTTACTAATGTGGCTGCTGATCATATCGGGTTAGGAGGAATTCACAACCTTGAGCAGATGGCAAAGGTGAAATCCATAGTTCCTGAAACTGTATTTCCCCATGGTTATGCTGTGCTAAATGCGGATGACGATCTCGTTTACAAAATGGGAAAAGATTTGGAATGTAATGTGGCATTGTTTAGCATGGATGAAGAAAACCCGCGGATAAAAAAGCATTGCAATAATGGCGGGCTGGCGGCTGTATATGAAAATGGATACATCAGCATTAAAAAAGGAAATTGGAAAATTCGTGTCATGCAGGTAAAAGATATTCCCATCACTTTTGAAGGAAGAGCTCTTCACAATATTCAGAATTGTTTACCTGCTGTGCTGGCCACTTATCTTTTTCGCGACATTACTATTGAGGATATTCGTTCGGCCCTGAATTCATTTTTACCATCTTCATCGCAAACCCCGGGAAGATTGAATTTCTTCCATTTTAAAGATTTCACAGTATTGGCCGATTTTGCGCACAATCCTCACGGTTTGAAATTGCTTTGCGATTTTATCAGTAAGCTTGGTCATTCGATTAATGTTGGAATCATCTCAGGAACGGGCGACAGAAGAGATAACGATATTCGCGAACTGGGAGAAATATCAGCGAAATATTTTGATGAGATCATCATTCGTTGTGATAAAAATCTTCGCGGCCGAACCGCAGATGAGATCATTGATCTTTTAAAACAGGGAATTGAAAAAGTAAATCCCAAAATCCCGATTATGATCATCCCTGATGAAAATGAATCGCTGGAATATATTTATGCAAATCATAAACCCGGGGCTCTGTATACAATTATGTGTGATGTTGTGGCAGGAGCGTTAGATAAATTGAGAGAATTAAAGGAGCGGGAATTACTGGCTGTCGGCTCCTAGTTGCCAGCAGCGCTTAAAATTTCAACACCATGTGCAATCTATATTCCTATCCTTCTATGTGTTAAAAAAATAAACTGGTCGATCACATGGCAAACTTTGATAGGTAAAGCGTGTTCAAATTCCATTTGGGTATGCAGAATTCAGCCCGTATTTTTGCACTCCTTTTTTGGCCCATTGTGTAATGGTAGCACTACAGATTTTGGTTCTGTCTGTTGAGGTTCGAATCCTCATGGGCCAACTCCCGAACGTAGAACAACAAGGTCAGGGCACAAGTTATGATAGAGTTCAAAATTCATTGCCTGTGCCTTGTTCCTTGTAAGTTCAGGAAACAGATGATGCCCTGTGGTATAATGGTAGTACGTCAGATTCTGGCTCTGAATGTCAGGGTTCGAATCCTTGCAGGGCAACTTTGAAGGGCAATTCAGAAATCTTCTGTTTTGTCCTTTTTATTTTTTTAGATTCTCTGCCGAAATCACTTTGATAAAATAAGATCGCTAAAAGGCACGCCTGCTAAATTCAAACCTGGCGGGTAATTGCTTTGCCCGTTGTGCTTCTAGTGGACTTCGTGACCCTTGGTCACAACGCACACAAAGTATGTACAGTGATCACAAAGATTTACAGAGACATTTAATTTTTAGCTTAATACTTAATTGATGATCGGGGCGAGGTCAAGTACAAATAATAAGTTCAGTCAAATTTGAAAAAAGCGGTCTTCTGTCAATTAAAGTTTTATTGACTCCTTAAAATTCAAAATTATTCTTGCAATCTGCAAACGAAGGAAGGTTCCGGTCTTTCTCAGAAACATTTGTTTTCTCAGCGGAAATTCTCCAATCGATGTTTAACACAGGATCATCATAACGAATACCTGCTTCGGAATTTTTATTGTAAAAATCATCACATTTATAAAGAACATCAGCCGTATCGCTCAACACAGAAAATCCATGAGCAAATCCGGTGGGAATAAGCAGTTGCCTTTTATTCTCAGCAGAAAGTTCAACGGAAAACACTTTTGAAAAAGTAGGTGAGCCTTTCCTGATATCAACAGCCATATCTAAAATCTTTCCATTTAAAACCCGCACCAGTTTAACCTGCGCGTGAGGATGTAACTGGTAATGAAGACCCCGGATGACGCCATAAGAAGAACTGGATTGGTTATCCTGCACAAATCGAATCCCGATATTATGCTGATGAAAAATTTTCTCATTGAATGCTTCAAAGAAATATCCCCGGTTGTCTTCATAAACAACCGGTTCAAAAATCAGCAATCCATCAAACTCTGTTTTGCGAAAAGGCATTTTACAAACTCCAGTAATTTCTTTTTTTTATTTTATTCCGGTACAGACCTTTCAGATCGGCAATCAGCCCATCGGGTTTGGTGATGGCTGAAAAATGGTCGTCATTCATTTCCAGGTAGGGTTCATGGGGAACCGCAATGATCACTGCATCATAATCATCAGACAGTTCTTCGCTCAGGCGAAATCCATACTCGTGGTGCAATTCATCAGAGTCGGCATACGGATCTTCTATGTGCACGTTCACATGAAAGGCTTTTAATTCTTTGACTACATCGGCCACTTTTGAATTGCGTATGTCGCTCACATTTTCCTTAAATGTAGCTCCCTTAATCAATACTTTCGACGACTTAACGTCTCCGTTAAATTTAATAATGTGCTGAATCACCTTCCTGGCTACGTGATTGGCCATATCATCATTAATATTTCTTCCTGCCAGAATAACCTGAGAGCCGTAGCCTAATTTTCTTGCCTTATAAGTGAGATAATAAGGATCAACTCCAATGCAATGTCCGCCTACCAGACCAGGCTGAAATTTCAAGAAATTCCACTTGGTACCCGCGGCCTCCAGCACTTCGTAGGTATTAATATTCATCATGTCAAAAATGATGGAAAGCTCATTCATCAAAGCGATGTTCAGGTCACGCTGTGTATTTTCGATGATCTTGGCAGCTTCAGCCACTTTGATGGAAGATGCCCTGTGAACGCCCACTTTAACAACCAACTCATACACTTTTGCAATCTCTTCGAGTGATTCGCCATCGCCTCCGGACACAATTTTCACCACATTTGAAAGTGTATGTTTTTTATCGCCGGGATTGATACGCTCAGGCGAATAGCCGGATTTGAAATCAGTTGTGTTCTTCAGTCCCGATAATTTTTCGATGATCGGGAGGCAATCTTCTTCAGTGCAGCCGGGATAAACCGTCGATTCAAATACGACGTAGTCACCTTTCTTAATCGCTTTGCCCACCGTTTCAGACGCTTTCTCAACCGGGACCAGGTCAGGTACGTTATGTTCGTCCACAGGTGTCGGAACGGCCACGATAAAAAAATTGGCTTCTCTTAATACGTCCAGGGATGTGGTAAAAACAATATCGCAATTATCAAATGCTTCGCCGGTTAATTCATTACTGGGATCGATGCGCTGATTCATCAAATCTACCCTCCTGGCATTGATGTCAAAACCGATCACGGATAATGTCTTCGCGAATTCAAGCGCAATGGGCAGACCCACATAACCCAGTCCAATTACAGCCAGTTTTTTCTTTTTCTCAACAAGTTCAGAGTACATCAATTTATTTTTTACTTTTCAATTTATTAACGGTTACTCACAAATTCTTTAGGTTGTTTTTTCCATTCTTCCTGTGCCAGGGATCGAAAGTAGTCATAGGTGATTTTCAAACCTTCTTTGCGCTCCACCCTGGGTTCCCATCCCAATATTTGTCTTGCTTTTGTAATGTCAGGTTGTCTTTGTTTAGGATCATCTATTGGCAGGGGTTTGAAAGTGATCTTCACTTTATTACCTGTCAACTCCAGGACTTCTTTAGCGAAATCGAGCAGCGACACTTCCCTGGGATTCCCAATGTTCAACGGTAAATGATAGTTGCTCATTAATAACCGATAAATTCCTTCTACTGTATCATCGACAAAACAAAAACTCCTGGTTTGTGAACCATCGCCAAAAATGGTTAAGTCCTCCCCTCTCAATGCCTGGCCGATAAACGCAGGCAGCGCTCTTCCATCATTCAATCGCATTCTCTGACCATAGGTATTAAAAATGCGAACGATCCGAATGTCCAATCCATGAAATGTGTGGTACGCCATGGTCATGGATTCCATAAAGCGCTTGGCTTCATCATACACGCCCCTGGGTCCAACGGGATTTACATTTCCCCAATATTCTTCGGTCTGCGGATGTACCATTGGGTCACCATATACTTCGCTGGTAGAAGCTACCAATATCCTCGCATTTTTTTCTTTTGCGAGGCCCAGGCAATGATGGGTTCCTAAAGCACCGACTTTCAGAGTTTGGATTGGAATTTTTAAGTAATC
This sequence comes from Chitinophagaceae bacterium, assembly GCA_036494065.1. GTDB lineage: Bacteria > Bacteroidota > Bacteroidia > Chitinophagales > Chitinophagaceae > VBAU01. Next base: position 1,899 of record DASXOT010000238.1, on the reverse strand, counting down.
GATGGGGCTCGCTGGCGAGGCAAAATGAAGAATATAATCTAATTTACCAGAAACATGTATGAATTTGGAAACATCGTGATGATAAAATTCAAACTCCCTGAGCGGAAACAGATGCTCAATATTCTTCAAATCGCCTGTGATCAAATTATCCATCCCTATGACATGATCGCCTTCCTTAATAAAGCGATCGCAAAGATGTGATCCCAGAAATCCCGCCGCACCCGTTATTAAAACCCTTTTGTTCATGTTTCTTGTTTCAATTTTTCGACGCCGAAATGTGAATTGTCAATTGTGAATCGGCAATTGTCAATTATCCACTTTATCTATTATCTTTTATCTACCAACCGTTTTTCTTCCAATACTCTCATAATGAAACCCAAGATCTTTCATTCGCAATGGGTCATATACATTCCGGCCGTCGAAGATCACTTTATTTTTCATGAGGCTGATCATTTTTTCAAAGTCCGGCGTTCTGAATTCACTCCATTCAGTGGCAATCACCAATGCATCACACTCTTTGATAGCGTCGTACTGACCAGAGGCAAGCGTTACTTTGTCTCCCAATAATTTTTTTACGTTGTTCATCGCTTCGGGATCAAAAGCGGTCACTTTGCTTCCTTCATTTAATAATTCCTCGATCATATACAATGCAGGGGCTTCACGAATATCATCTGTATTTGGTTTAAAAGAAAGACCCCATATCGCAATTTTCTTGCCCTTCAAATCACCATTGAAATAGTTTTTGATCCTCGGCAACAGGTAAGTCTTTTGTTTTTCATTTACCTGCATTACGGCCTCGAGTATTTTAAAATCATACTTTACCTCGCTGGAAGATTTCACAAGCGCATGTACATCTTTTGGAAAACAACTCCCGCCATAGCCAAGACCGGGAAACAAGAATCGCTTCCCGATCCGATCGTCACTGCCCATTCCCCGTCTGATCATATCTACGTCGGCTCCCATCCTTTCACAAAGGATCGCAATTTCATTCATGAAAGAAATCTTTGTTGCCAAAAATGAGTTGGCGGCATACTTGGTTAGCTCCGCAGAACGCTCATCCATAAAGATTACAGGATTGCCCTGCCGGACGTAGGGAGCATACAGATCACTCATGATCTTTTTTGCCTTCTCTGAACTCGTCCCGATGATCACCCGATCAGGCTTCATGAAGTCTTCCACGGCTAATCCTTCCCGCAAAAATTCCGGATTCGACACCACATCAAATTCTGTTTTGGAATTAGCAGCAATTGTTTTTTGAACCCTTTCTGCCGTTCCAACAGGCACGGTACTTTTATCAACAATAACTTTATATTCTTTGATCATTTTACCAAGATCATCGGCAACTTTCAAGATCGCAGAAAGATCCGCTGAGCCATCTCCCCCTGGTGGGGTCGGGAGTGCCAGGATGATCAGCAATGAATTTTGAATTCCTTCCGAAAGGTTCGTTGTAAATTTTAACCTGCCTTCGCGAAGGTTTCGGAGAAATAATTTCTCAAGCCCGGGTTCATAGATAGTAATTTCTCCATTCGTAAGTTTTTTCACCTTTTCTGCATCAATATCCACACAGATGACTGTATTACCTGTTTCGGCAAAACACGTTCCCGTCACCAATCCAACATATCCTGTTCCAACGACTGCGATTCTCATTTTTAAAATTTATCTGTTTACAAATTCAAGCACTTTGCCTGTAATATAATTTAGCTGTTCTTCGTCCAGTTCCGTATGTATCGGCAAGGAGATTACGCGTTCGGTCAGCCAGTCCGTAACCGGCATATTTAGCGATGAAGAGTTGAACTGTGCAAACATGTTTTGCCTGTGAGCCGGAATGGGGTAATAGATCATGGAAGGAACTTTCTGTTCTCCCAAAAATTTATGAAGTTCATCCCGGTTGACACCATC
>DASXOT010000237.1:0-5135 GCA_036494065.1 Chitinophagaceae bacterium | reverse complement strand
GCCTTGTTCATCCTTTGCCCATATTACCGCCACTTGTGAATAAGGAGCGTTGCTAATCCACATCTTTGATCCATTCAATATTACGTGATTACCGCCATCTTTAAAATTACTAAGCATGCCGGCCGGATCGCTTCCATGATTCGGTTCGGTCAAACCAAAACAGCCAAGCCACTCCCCGGAGGCCAGTTTCGGCAAAAATTTTTTTCTCTGCTCCTCACTTCCAAAAGCATGAATAGGAAACATAACCAACGATCCCTGCACAGATGCGGTTGAGCGCACCCCACTATCGCAACGCTCCAGCTCCTGCATCATCAATCCATAACTTATATAGTCCAATCCGCCACCACCATATTCAACAGGAATGGTCGGGCCAAAACATCCCAATTCACCCAGCTGCCTAACGATCTGTTCAGGGAACTCAGCCCGCTGTGCGTAGTCTTCAATAATCGGCGAAACTTCTTTCTTTACATAGTTACGAACAGCCTCACGAATATGTTTTTGCTCCTCGCTAAGAAGATCATCAAGCTGATAATAATCCGGACTAACAAAGAGATCTGTACGGTCAGCCATGCTGGTTTGAATTTTATGCCGACAAAGGTAAGACAAGACGGGAGTATGCCCTGTCATAAATGATCATCACTACAGGCAAAAATAAAACTGTAAAAATTCGAGCATGATTATTTAACTTCCAGTTGAAGCAAACTTTCATCTTCAATGAAAGCTTCCATTTCATCTCCCACCACTAACTCTCCTACTCCTGCCGGTGTGCCCGTGAAGACGAGATCGCCAATATTGACCGAGAAAAATGTGGAGATATATGAGACTATTTTGTCAAAATTGTTGATCATGAGGTTGGAATTGCTTTGCTGCACCAACTCCTTATTCTTATACATGCAGAAATTGATGTCCTTTTTATTTTTAACGTTTGCAAAAAGTATCCATTTGCCGATGGCGGCTGAATTATCCCACGCCTTTGCCTTTTCCCATGGAAGGCCCTTCTCCTTCAGTTCATTTTGGATATCTCTTGCCGTAAAATCAATTCCTACGGTCACCGCATCATAATATTTGCTGGCAAATTTTTCCTGGATGTATTTTCCATTTTTGCTAATGCGCAAAACCAACTCACATTCATAATGGAGTTCATTGGTAAATTCCGGGTAATAAAACGGCGTATGGGGCTGCAGCAATGCGCTCTTAGGTTTCATGAAAATAATCGGGTCATCAGGTATTTCATTTCCTAATTCTTTGGCATGTGCCACGTAATTACGGCCAACGCAGAAAATCTTCATAAATCAGGTGGTTTTTAAATAAATACATCGGATACCTTATCGGGTTGCTATCCCATATATTCAGGTTCTCATCAGTAAAATTGGATTCTAAAGAAAGAACTCTTTGGGTTGGGGTTGCTAAAATAAGTAATACCTCTCATTAATCATAAAAAAAACTTATAAGGTTGGGCTCGCAGAGAAACGTATTTATTCGATCGAAAATTGCTGGTTATTAACCTGGTTCATGGCCATCGTGACGCCGATCGTAGCAAAATTTTCAATTACTTCAACCGACTTTTCAATCTTTAGTCTTACAAGAGGCTCTTCTTCTTTGAACCATTTGCCAAGGACAAAATCGGCCTGCATTCCTTTTGGATAGTGGTTACCGATCCCAAAGCGCAACCGGGCATATTCAGTAGTACCCAACGATTCGCAGATGCTTTTTAGCCCGTTATGACCTCCATCGCTCCCGGAAGGTCGCAACCGAAGTTTATTTAATGGCAAGGACAGTTCATCCATTATTACCAGTACATTTTCAAGAGGGATCTGCTCTTTATCCATCCAGTATTTCACGGCCTTCCCACTTAAATTCACATACGTGGTAGGACAAACGCAAATAAATGTTCTACCCTTCCATTTCACCGCAGTTACATACCCAAGACGACCCGGCTTAAAGCTTTCTCCATGTTTACTTACAAAGGCATTAACAACATCGAAACCGATATTATGACGCGTATGAGCATATTCAGCTCCGGGATTACCTAAACCGACAACCAGGAATTTCATTTCAGATGATCAAATATAAAATGCTAGTGTTACACGGAACAAAGAAAGTCATTCCGCTATCGATAACAAAAAACCCCGTCGCAAAGACAGGGTTTTTTTAAATAGCTTATTTTTTTCCAGACGACGCGGCGGCGGGAGTTGCAGCCGCTGGCGTAGCAGTAGCTCCGGCTGCGGGGGCCGCTCCTGTAGGTGCAGCAGCTTCTTCCTGCTTTAGCTCCCTGGTAAGTGTTACGGAAGCCACTGGAATGCGTGGGGAATTCATGATCTCATAATGTTCTACCCGGACATCCTCAACGCGAATATTTCCGTTCAATTCAAGATTATCAATATTCACTTCGATATGCTCACGCAGATATTTCGGATAGGTCTTTACTTTCAATGATTTCATTTTGATGTGCAGCTTACCACCTTCTTTTACTCCTACAGGGCTGCCAACAAATTTTAATGGAATACTTGCAATAATTTTTTTGTCCTCGACCAATTCAAGCAAATCCACATGGATCAAATGATCTGTTACCTTGTCAAATTGCAGGTCCTTCATAATACATCTGTACGTGTCTCCATTCAGTTTAATTTCGGCAAACTGAAAATCTGGTGTATATAATAACGGCTTAAATGCCATTGAAGGAGCGAAAAAATTGATCTCCTTAGCACCCCCGTAAATTACACCAGGCACATTGTCCTGAGAGCGAAGTTGGCGGGTGGCTCCTTTGCCAAGTTCGGTCCTCAGTTGTCCTTCGATTGTAATTGTTTTCATTTTATTTGTTTATAATTAAAGTTCAAAATTGTATACACCGAATGAAATAAAAAGGATCAGTCTTACGGTTTACCCCTTCCTTTGCGAATGAATAAATAAGCCGGTTATGCTTTTGTTTTCATAGGCGTTTCGGATAGCTATTGCGAAAAGTTCCGAAACAGAAAGTATCTTGATCTTTGTCGTAAGCTTTTTATTGATGGGAATCGTGTCACAGATCACGAGTTCTTCAAGCACACTATTTTCAATGTTCTCATATGCATTGCCGCTAAGAACAGGATGAGTGATCATAGCCCTTACGCTCCTGGCACCTTTTTCTTTTAAAAGAGCTGCGCTTTTGGCCAATGTTCCCCCGGTATCGCAGATGTCGTCAATTAGTACAATGTCTTTGTTCTCTACATCACCGATTACCATCATGCTGGCGATCTCATTTGCCCGTTTACGATGCTTGTCACAGATTACCATTTCAGCTTCAAAATAGCTCGCAATTTCTCTTATGCGGTTGGCTGCTCCCACGTCGGGGGCGGCAAAGGTAAGGTTTTCCAGCTTCAGATTTTGAATATAAGGGATAAAAACCGCGGAGCTATCCAGGTGGTCAACAGGTATATCGAAATAGCCCTGGATTTGTGGAGCATGGAGATCCATTGTAATGACCCGGTCCGTTCCCGCCGCAGTTAAAAGATTGGCTACCAACTTGCTACCGATAGAAACCCTTGGTTTGTCTTTACGATCTTGCCTGGAATAGCCATAATAGGGTATCACTGCGATGATTTTATAAGCAGAGGCCCGGCGGGCTGCGTCGATCATCAACAACAATTCCATTATGTTGTCAGTAGGAGCATGAGTACTTTGGATCAGAAAGACATAGTCACCTCGCACACTTTCCAGATAAATGGGGCAAAGCTCACCATCACTGAATTTCTGAATATTGATCCGGCCCAGCTGACAGCCGAATCGTTTACATATTAGTTCTGCTAATTCCTGTGATCCTGTACCGGAAAAAATTTTTGCGGACGGTTGCATGACTGAAAAAACTTGAAGGAATTCTCTAATGAAGCCATTAGTTCTTCAATGCGGCGAAGATATAAATTAACAGCCACTCCCGACTGAGGAAGCCGGAAAAATTAATCGTTGCAATCCGACGGTAATCTACCGTACCACCGTAATACTTGCTGTGGTATAACCTGTCGTTGCAGGAGCATTTTTAGGCTCTGATTTTTTTGCCACCTCGCTCTTGCTGGCGTTGCAACTGTAAAATATGGTCGAACAAATGAAAATTGAAAAAAGGAGAACAACAATATACACACCTGCGAAGAAAAGAATAGGGTGCAAAGCTCCCATAGCGGTAGAGTTTCTGGATCTCATAAGATTTGAATTTTATAGTTTTTCAAGGGATCGGGTATTAAATCTCAATGTGAAAAAGCTCATCAGCCCCGGTTTTATAACGCACACCCGGCTTTCGAATTGCGTTATTTTCACATTTCAATTTTTCAGTAATAAAAATATTTACTTACCCTTAGTGATGCAAGAGAATAAGTACTCAATAAAACAGTGGGCAAAGGACGACAGGCCGAGAGAAAAATTACTAATTCACGGAGTAAACCATTTAAGTGACTCGGAGTTGCTGGCCATCCTTCTTCACCATGGTACGCGGGACCGAAGCGCTGTAGACCTGGCAAAGGAGGTCATGCACATGGGCAAGAACAGTTTGAATGAATTGGGAAAATTCACTGTAAAAGAGCTAATTAAAATAAGGGGAATAGGTGAAACCAAAGCGATCACCGTTGTAGCAGCTCTTGAGATCGGGCGCAGAAGGCAGGCTGGTAGCTATCTTGATAAGCCTGTGGTGTCCACGAGCAGGGAATTTGCTACCCATTTCCAAGCGCTTTTCCGCGACCATAACCACGAAATTTTCGCCGTCGCATTTCTCAACCAGTCAAATAAGGTCAATCATATCGAAATTATCAGCGAGGGTGGTATAACGGGAACAGTTGCCGATCCGAGAATCATTCTGAAAAAGGCACTCGAAGAAAGTGCTGTCAGCCTGGTCCTTTGCCATAATCATCCTTCTGGCAGTTTAAAGCCTAGCCGGCAGGATGAAGATGTAACACAAAAAATAAAAGAAGCGGCAAAATTCTTTGACATAAAAGTGCTCGATCACATCATCGTGAGTAATGCTGGCCATTTCAGTTTTGCCGATGGAGGGCTCTTGTAGCTATCAATTGTTGTCCAGGTAGTCAACCAGTCTTATCAAAAATTCTTCGTTCACGTCAGCGGCGTCATTATTATTGAGAAATTCATTCGTTTTGGCGTGATCGGAGTCGAAT
>DASXOT010000236.1:0-8996 GCA_036494065.1 Chitinophagaceae bacterium | reverse complement strand
TAATATCGGCGGGGGCTCGATTGCAAAGAATGGTGCATTGAAAGGTTTTGAAATTGCCGGCTTAGGTCAACAGTTTTTTCCCGCGGTTGCCAATATCGAGGGTGATCGTGTAATCGTGCAAAGCGAAAATATAAATCATCCTATGGCGGTAAGGTTTGGATGGATGGATGATGCGGGTGAAGACAATTTATTTAATAAAGAAGGATTTCCAGCCGCACCTTTTCGAACGGATCATTGGAAGGGAATCACAGAAGGAATAAAGTTTCAATTCCAGTGAACGTTTAAAAAGAGTATTGTCTATAATATTTATTTTCCGAGAAAATCATCGATTCTTTGTTTTTGGCGCAGGTGATGTCTAAAATGGATTTCGGTAAACTGCAGCCAATCGCATGCACTAAAATAACCCAGGCCGGGATGTTTTGTTTTCCCTTTGTAAGTATTTGTAGAGATATCAGTAACCAGTTTTTCGATTTCTTTTTTCAATTCAAGCAATGCCTTTTTTAGTTGCTCTTTGTTCTCGGGTTGGCGAATGTCTACGTTTGTGTCAGGTCCCTCAATGATCTCGTCAGGAAACGAATTGTTCGCAAAAATTGACGCAGCCGATGGTGTACAAACCTCCTGGCTGTTTTCATTAGCTAATAGACAGATCTTTGCTTGTTCAATATAATACTCAGTATTCTTTATTAAGTGAAAATATACCTGTCCCAGTGACCATTTGCCAGGCGAGGGCTTCATGCACAACTGGGCAAGAGAATAGTCGTCTAACGCAGTGGTCCAGCTATCGATAATATGGCTAAGGGTTGATCTCAATATTTAATTCGAGCAAATTTACGCCCGTCGATCGCTATCCGCTTTCAGCAATATTTAAATTAAAGGCAAACGGTTTTATCATTTCTTTTTGAAAAGGAATGGTAATTTCCCTTTTGCTTATGAAGGCTGTTATAAAATATGGACTGTATTTTATTATGACGGTGGTGCTGATGTCTATAGGACTGCAGAAAGGAGCCGTTCATAAAATATCAGTTTAAATTCTCCGAAAAACTCAATTTATATCCGTATGAAAAAGAATATCATTGAATGATACCATTTGGGTAGAATATTCCAATCCCAGGGATTCTTTTTACGACCAAATAACAAAACGTGAAATTTTTTGCGATACGATGGCCATCCCGCTGACATTTGGTTAATCTTGTTACTCCTTCTTTTCAAAATTATGGTGTAGGTCTTAATATGAATATCACATGTGGTTCTCCTTATGAAATTAAGATAGGGTTTGTTCCAAAACAAATAGGCATTTTTAGTTTGGATATGTATACTCTTGATTCCCACGTTACGGACTGTATTAGTAACAGGCTTCCAAATGTATTCTCAACAATTGAGTACAAGTTTTATTTAGGTGATTGCAACAAAGACGTTTATCTGTCGATTCCCGCGGCCTCGCGAGGGGAAAATGAAAAAGGCTATACGGAAAATCTAATTGATGCGAAAAAAGTTTTCGTTTTTTGGGTGATCAACTGATTTGTTATTGGAAAGAAAATTCCAGTGATAGTAAAAAGTTTCATAATAAAGAGCTCTTTGATATAATATCAAAATTTAACATGTCGATTGAATAGCGTTTTTAATTCACATCGTGAATAGAAAATTTTGGCAAATTAATTTTTTCATTTTAGGTTCGCTGCGAGTTCACTTTTCTCTACCCCTTAAAAACATTGCTAATGAAGAAGACCTTCAGGAAAAAGGACTTTAAGGAAAGTCGCCAGGAAAAGACTATCACTTTGTTAGTTGAAGAGACGTTCAACTCAGAGTATGCTCAGACTAATGTCACACCACCGGTAACTTTTTTTAATCGGGTGTCAAGCCTGGGATATCTGCACCAACCAAAGTTTCTCCGCTATTTTGATGACGATGAGGAAGCCGAATGGGAATTTCAAAAAACCTCCGGTGAGAGGTTTCTTCTTGTAAAGGTTTAAGTTTTGCATTTTCAAACATGACCCAGGTGACTAAGACATCGGATCAAGCCGGATCGAGGCTATGACGGCAAACTTTTTTTAAGTAATTCACCAACAACAATGTCATGCCGGGCTTGCCCCGGCATCTTAATGAAATACTGGCACAAGTCCGATGTTGACAACTTGAGAATTTTCCTTGAGTCATGCCTTGCCCGGCATCTAATTACCCTGGCCAATCAAGTCGAATCAACCTCCTTTTGCAAAAAAGACAATTACTACTGTTATCATCACCACAGCCAAAGCAAAAAACAGACAGTAAAATAAGAGCCTTGCCAAAAGGCGATGCTTTTCGTCTTCTTCGTATTGCATGGTGACCGGTGTAAATAAAAGATTTTCTTAAAGCAGCAGGCGCCGAAGAGGCGCTAAGTGTCGTAAGCGTTTTTTGTCTTCTAAAGTGAGGGCAATTGTGAATGCTTCATAGGAAAGTTCATTCAACGTTATCTTAACTATATACGACCAGCAGCCATTAAAGGTTGGTACTGATGAAAAATAATATACAGAACACGTCTGTATCGTTGTGTTCTTAGTGGGGCTTTGCGGACTTTGTGACCCTGTTGATTACGATCTGCATAAGGGATACAAAATAGGTATGCCTATCGAAAAATTTCTAATGTTGGTTGGAAAAGACCGGCATCTTAGTTAATCATTTTTTTCGAACCTCTGTCCATCGCGCACCGTTGAGCACCTGGCCACGACCGTCGCAGGCATCTTCAATCAATGTCATGGTAAAACTATCGCCACTCAAATTGACCTTATATTTCCCGACCATGTCAGGACAACTATGTTCCCCGCTACCTATGTCCAAAATAGTGAGCGTATCTCCACTGATCTTACAAGTGGTATGAATAATGATTTCTCCTTTACTGGTTGTTACAACACTGGAATCTGATTTGATATGAAAAGTTAGCGAATCGTTGATAGGATCGCCAAACGAGGCTACCCAATCGCGATTGTTGATGGATTGAGCATGCACGTGAGATGTCATAAAAGCGAAACAAAAAAGGCAGGCCAACAAGCTGTTTTTTTTCATAAACGTAGTTTGACTGATAAAAAAAATTTTGAAAATGGAATCGCTGATCAGTTTTTCCTGTTGAAGTTGGCACTAAAGCTAAGTAATTATCTGCAATTTTATTTGCCTGTTTTTAGGTAGTGTCGCAGTTTGAAATTTCTAAGAACCAGGGAGACACAGAAAACACAGAGATCCGCGGAGAAAAGCCAGTACTCCGTGGATCTCTGTGCCTAAGTTTTTGTAGAAGAACTCCATCTTCTACTTAACATTGGTTCCTTTATATTTATCCCAATCATCGCTGTTTGATACATAAAGAACCTTACCATTCGCATTCGCTATTGTAACGTAATATTCGGTGCCATTTTTCCCATACATTTCAAAACAGTCAGTGATCCAGGATGAAGCGAGTTTGTCCTGCAATCTTCCTTGCAAGATCAAAGGCAGGGAAACCGTACTTATATTCCTGGAAATAGCCTCTATATTGCCTGCCGGATTGAAAAAAGCCGTCAGGTGCTGCCCTGATTGTACAAAACTCACTTTGTAAAAATCGGACACGACTTCCCATTTAACTTCCGTTGGTTGACTAAACAAATGATGAAATTCATTTTGTACTGGCAGGGAAGGATCAATGTTCTCATTGGCCAATGTTGCGGTTGCAAATAATATCGTTGCTGTAAATAGAGCAGTTAATCTCTTTTTCATTGTTTTGTATTTAATAATAATAAAATGATTTGGCAAAGCTATAATCGATAAAGGAGGGATTTTTAATAATGAGATGAACGACTGTAGTAAAGCGACAAAAACGCAAAATTTAACAGTAATTAACTATTAAATGCCCGATGGCGTTAGAAAGTAATTCTTAATTAGTGAATAGATAATGCTCGCAACTCATAGCCTGTAGCTCGCGGCTTTGCACTCATTCTTTCGGCAATTTATATGGCTTTCCATATAATACCGCGTATATGTTTTGGGTAATTTCCTTGAGCGCCGGATCAGATGTATTGCTAAGCAATATGATGCATATATTATCTTCAGGCACACGGGAAATATTGGTTAAAAATCCTGGTATGCTGCCACTGTGCGAAACTCTTCTTCTGCCCTCAATACTGTCGATACTCCAACAGTAATCGTAATTATGTTTTACGGGCGTATATGCTTTCTCCTGCTGCTCTTTTGATAAGATCATATTTTTCGCCGGCGCCTGATGCCACAGGTATAAGTCACCCGTGGTAGAATAAATGGCTCCCGTAGAAAAAGAAACGGAAGAATCGACTATCGGCGGTGCCTCTGCATCTTTGTCACTCAACACGGAGTAGCCTGTTGCCTTTTCAGTGCTATCGCTGAAAGAGGAGAGACAAACAACCGGTTGGCTGATCAATTAGATATGAATCCAAATATCGTTTCCAAATGGTGTACTAATCAGATGCAACCTAATGTTGAAACTTTATTTTCTATTGCGAAATCTCTTGTTGTCGATGTACGGGAGTTGCCGGTGAGCACGAAGTAGATACAATTTCCCAATTTAAAAATTCCTAAATGTCTTCTCAACCCCAGGATAAAATTCCTATAACATTTCCCTCTTCTTTTCTATCTTTCGCTCTCATTTCCTAAATATGCGATTGATACCTTTTGCTGTCTCCTCCATTGTAACAATTCTTTTGATATTTGTGCTGAATAGAAAATGGGGACCCCTACCGCCACTCGGAAAATTTTTAAGCCCGCAACATGGATTCTGGCAGAATGCTGAAAACGCCGATGGAGATTTTAATGCTGATCTGAAATTCCCTGGCCTAAAGGGAAGGGCGAATGTATATTTTGATGACCGATTGGTGCCACATGTATTTGCCGATAATGATGTCGATCTTTACTTCGTGCAGGGATATTTGCATGCGAAGTTTCGCCTCTTTCAAATGGATCTGCAAACGATGTATGCCGCTGGCCGGCTGACTGAAATCCTGGGCAATGATCCGACCATAATCCGGGTAGACAGGGAAACTCGACGTAGCGGAATGGTATATGCTGCACAAAATGCATTGAAAGAATTTGAAGCCGACCCGGTGAGTAAGCAGGCTTGTGATTCGTACACCGCAGGTGTGAATGCGTACATTGAAAGCCTAACCGATGCCAGCTTGCCAATTGAATACAAGCTGCTTGATTTTAAACCGGAGAAATGGAATAATTTAAAAATCGCCTTGTTCTTAAAACAAATGAGCCGCACACTGGCTGGCGATGTAGAGGATATGAAAATGACAAATGAAAAATCAGTTATTCCTTATTCTGATTTCAAACTTTTATATCCGGAGATTCACGATTCATTGATACCGATTGTGCCGGCAGGAACGGCTTTTCCCGCCCCCGGTATCGTACCGGTAAAACCTGCATCAGCTGATTCAATTTATTTTGGTGTAAAGAATTCATCCAACGTTGCCGAGATAATAAAACAGGATCCCGACAACGGAAGTAATAACTGGGCCGTTGCCGGTATTAAAACAAAAAGTGGCGCAGCCATTCTTTGCAACGATCCGCATTTGGATCTTACTTTCCCTTCGATCTGGTATGAGATGCAGTTAAATAGTCCCAATGTAAACGTGTATGGAGCTACATTTCCCGGTTCGCCAAATGTGATTATTGGCTTTAATGATCATATTGCCTGGGGTGTTACCAACAGCCAGCGCGATGTGAAGGATTTTTATGAAATAAAATTTAAAGACGATAGCAAAAGACAATACCGGTTCAATAATCAATGGGTAAATACACAGATACATATAGACACATTGAAAGTGCGCGATTCAAAAGACATTTATGATACCGTGGCATATACTGTTTTCGGTCCTGTGGAATTTGATAAGAGTTTCACCGATTCACTGGCGCCGGGTAAAGCGATTGCCTGTCGCTGGGCGGCGGATGATCCGAGTAATGAAGGGCTCACATTTTATAAGCTCAATCGCGCATCCAATTATGACGATTACCTGGAAGCAATAAAAACATTCAGTTGTCCCGGTCAAAACTTTGTATTTGCTTCAAAGACCGGTGATATTGCTCTTTGGCAGCAGGGAAAGTTTCCGGCGCGATGGCCCGGGCAGGGCATGATGGTGATGCCGGGAGAAGATAGTAGTTACCTCTGGCAGGGATATATTCCGCAAGCAGAAAATCCGCATGTAATCAATCCGGCGCAGGGATATGTGGTAAGTGCGAATCAACGTGCGGCCGATTCCAGTTATCCTTATTTTATGCCAGGTGCATATATTAATGCAAGAGCGATCTCAATCAATCACCAGTTGCAAAACATGAATGGTATAACGGTGGATGATATGAAGCGATTGCAAAACGATTATTTTAATGTAACAGCGGAAGACGCCAGGACATTATTATTAAAATACGTAAGGGAAAATGATCTAAATGCGGACGGAAAAAAATATCTGGATATTTTTAAACAGTGGAATCTGCGTGCTTCTGCCGATTCAAAGGGACAGACCGTGTATCAATTATGGTGGGACAGCCGGGCCGTGCAGGTTTTGGGTGATGAGTTAGACAAAGCGCCGAAAAAAGTTTTCGCGCCAGTGAATGAGCAAACACTCCTGGAGGCGCTTCTGAAAGATTCCGCATTCAAATATGTTGACAACGTCAACACGCCGCAAAAGGAAACGTTGTACGACGATGTGACGATAGCTTTTCAGAAAGCATCCGTTGAATTGGCTGGCGAAGAGAAAGATGGAAAGTTAGAATGGGCGAAACACAAATCGCCGAGGATGTATCATCTGCTTCAAAAAAGTGTGATGCCTTTTTCCGAATCCATACCCGTTGGCGGTAATGGAGATATTATCAATGCAACGAATGACAAGCATGGACCGAGTTGGAGAATGGTTGTGCAATTATCCGAAAAAACAGAAGCGTATGGCGTTTATCCCGGTGGACAAAGCGGTAACCCTGGCAGTAAATTCTATGATGATTTTGTGGATAGCTGGGTAAAAGGACAATATTATTCACTGTGGATGATGAAACGTACGGAGACTGGTGATAAGAAAGTGAAATGGACGATGAATTTTAGTCAATAAGAGAGAATTGGAAAAGGATCAATTGAGAAATTTTGAAATTGATTTTACGCAATAAAACGCGCTACTCAACAGAATTTCCCCATTTTTTCTATTCCGAAATTCCTCAATTTCCAATTCCAAAATCTAAACTAAATGAAACTCATAGTCACGATCATACTAACTGCTTTATTGTCTTTTATCGGGGGATTATATCTTCCATGGTGGAGCATTGCTATTGCCGCATTTATTGCTGTTTTATTAATACCATTGAAGAGTGGTAAAGCTTTTCTTGCCGGCTTCCTCGGTGTATTTATTCTTTGGGCTTTGCTGGCTTGGTGGATAGATATGAAGAACGAACATATTCTTTCAAAAAAGATCGCAGAGATATTTCCCTTAGGGGGTTCTTCATTCGCTATTCTGATTGTTAGCGCATTTGTCGGTGCTTTGGTGGGCGGTTTTGCTGCGTTAAGCGCAAGCTATTTAAGAAGGAGATAAGATTCCACTATGTGACTCTCCGCTTTATTTTCCGGATATCCGATATTTTATTTGTCACGGAGGCACAATCAAATTGGAGACACAAAAGCCCACGGAGATAAACACAGATATGTTTTTGTTTTCCGTAACATTTCAAAACTTATTTTCGTTCTTATAAGTTTATGAGAAGGCCCCCGCTTATCCTTTGGTTTGCTTTTATTTCTTCTACTTCTTTTGCCCAAAAGATCTCGGGTACGGTTACTGATGAAAAAGGACAAACTCTTGCGTACTCATCAATTCTTATAAAGGGAAGTGCCCGCGGCGCTACGGCTAACGGTGAAGGGAAATATTTACTGGATTTCGAGCCCGGAACCTATACTATCATTTGTCAGCATGTGGGATATGCAAGACAGGAAAAGACTGTTTCAGTAGGTTCTCAAAACCTGGTGCTGGATTTTCAACTTCACCTGCAGGAGCTAACGTTAAAGGAAGTGATTGTCAAAAAAGGAGAGGACCCTGCTTATGAAATTATCCGGCAAGCAATAAAGAAAAGACCCTATTACCAACAGCAATTATCCAATTTTCAATGCGAAGTGTACGCAAAAGGACAGTTGAAACTTCGCGATTTTCCGAAAAAATTTATGGGTCAGCATGTTGATTTCGAAGACAGAGATACCAGCAAGCGAAAAACCATCTACCTCTCCGAGACCATCGCCACGTATTCAGTACAAAAACCGGGTAAAAGAAAAGTCGAAGTGCTTTCGTCCAAAGTAAGCGGGCAGAGTGATGGCTATGGTTTGAGTTCGCCGGAAATATATTCGTTTTACGATAACAATGTAAAAATTGGAAATAATCTAAACCCGAGAGGATTCATTTCACCCATCTCATCGAGTGCATTGAATTATTACAGGTATCATTTTGAAGGTAGTTTTTTTGAAGATGGTAAGGAAATCGGTCACATAAAAGTAATGCCCCGCCGAAAATATGAGCCCTTGTTTTCGGGCTACATCAATATTGTGATCGATGATTGGCGCATTCACTCACTACAATTAGAGCTTACGAAAGCATCGCAAATGCAATTGATCGACACCCTGAAACTCGATCAATTGTATGTTCCATTGGATAATAATGTTTGGGTGATCAAAAGCCAGGTGATATATCCTTCGATAAAGATATTTGGGTTTGATGCGTATGGCAGTTTTGTAAATGTCTATTCGAAATTTGATATCGACCCGAAATTTGATCGAAACTTTTTTGGCAATACAATATTGAAATACGATGATAGCTCTAACAAAAAAACGGAGAACTATTGGGAAGGAGTCAGACCTATTCCGTTGAAGCCAGAGGAAAGTGCGGATTATAAAAAGAAAGATAGTTTGGAACAGGCCAGGAAAGATCCAAAATACCTTGACTCACTTGACAGGAAACACAACAAACTTACGGTCATGAAATTGTTGGTGTCAGGTTATA
>DASXOT010000235.1:0-2383 GCA_036494065.1 Chitinophagaceae bacterium | reverse complement strand
AATTGCTGGCCACAAACAAAAAAAGAAAGAGATATAAGGGCATCCAGAAAAAGGAAGCTCTGAAGAAAAGAAAAAGCAGATCGAAGAAAGTATTCGTCCATTGCCCATTGATCTTGTGAAATAACCAACGATCGAAGTGCTGAAGAGGTTGTAATATGTTTAGAAGATAATTCATCGGGCTGGTTGCAAATGTAAAGGATGTAAAAATTAACATGGAATCATTGTTTGAACCGCTGAAATAGCCTTCTTTTGTAATCCTTTTTGGACATGTAACAACCAGGCAGATCATCATGTTGATTCGATTGAAAATACCGAAGACAGTTCTTTGGGTAATAAACCTGTTCTTCATCTTTTTGCTGATCTTCACTTTATTTCGGTTGACTACATTTTTTGCTTTTAAGCCAAAAGATCTTTCTTTTGGCGATCTTTTGCCCTCTTTTTTGCTTGGCGTACGTTATGATCTGCGATGGATATCCATTATACTTTTACCTATCATTTTTTTCAGCCTCATTCCGAAATTTTCACCATTTTATTCAAGGAGAAATAAGAAATGGTGGACCTGGTACCTGGCATTGATGACTTTGCTGACGTTTTTCTTTTTTGCTGCCGATTTTGGAAATTTTTCTTATAACAATACCCGGCTGGATGCCGGCGCTTTGAATTTTTATGAAGACAGTCGCATAGCTCTGCAATGGTTATGGCAAACCTACCCTATGACATGGATGTTGATCGGGCTATTGATAGCGGTATTTTGTTTTCGCTGGATGTTCCGTCGCAGTCACTGGACCGTTATCCACAAAACGGAAGGGCTTGGCATCCCCTATAAACGAAAGTGGTTTGTGATCGCTACACTTTTACTGGGTCTCTTTGTTTATGGAAGTTTGAATTTTTCCCCACTGACCTGGAAACGTGCCTTTGCTTTACAGGATAATTTCAAATCTTATCTCGCATTAAATCCACTGCAAAACTTTTTTACTACATTAAAATTCCGCCATCCTGAATACAATGAGAGCAAGGCCCGGGAATACTTTCCGTTGATGGCAAACTGGATGCAGTTGCGGGAAAAAAATAAGTTCGACTATCAACGACTTATTGTGCCGGGCAGCAATACAATCGAAAGTCGCCCAAATATTGTGCTGGTGCTGTGCGAATCGTTCAGCATGTATAAAAGCAGCATGAGTGGCAACCCGCTTAATACAACGCCGTTCTTTAATGAGATGTGTAACAACGGGATTTTTTTCGACAGGTGTTTTTCTCCGCATTATGGGACTGCACGTGGACTTTTTGCCATCGTGACGGGCATACCCGATGCCCAGCTTTATAAATTTTCAACCCGTAATCCATTAGCCTTAAAACAACACACGATCATCAATAGTTTTGAAGGCTACGATAAATATTATTTCCTCGGTGGCAATCCGGAATTCAACAATTTCGAAGGCCTGCTCCATAATATTGATGGGCTACAGATGGTCACTGAAGGCCAGTTTCACTCACCCAAGGTCAACGTGTGGGGTATAAGCGATAAAAACCTTTTTTTGGAAGCCAACGACAGGTTTAGAAAGGAGACAAAACCCTTCTTCGCAATTGTTCAGACGGCCGATAATCATCGCCCGTTTATGATCCCGGAAGAGGATAGCGCTTTTGAAAAACTCGATTTGCCTGTTGATACACTTGAAAAATACGGATTTGAATCGGTCAATGAATTTAATAGCTTCCGCTACTCTGATTATTGTTTCCAAAAGTTTATGGAAGCGGCCTCAAAAGAAAGTTACTTTCATAATACAATTTTTGTTTTCATCGGAGATCACGGCGTTTCTGGAAATGCAAATGCGATTTATCCAAAGACCTGGACGGATGAGCGATTGACCGATGAACATATTCCGTTGCTGTTCTATGCGCCTTACTTATTACATCCTCAGAGAAAAGACCAGGTTGCCTCTCAGGTGGACGTATTGCCAACCATTGCCGGGATGTTGCAGGAACCTTATGTAAACACTACCCTGGGGCGCGACTTACTGGATACTTCCCTGAAAAATAATTATGCATTCACCATTAATCAGGATGGTACCATCGGCATGATCACCAATGATTATTATTTTTTAAAGAATATTAATTTCCCACAGGAGCAGATTTACCCCATCAACGGGAACAGCTTACATTATAGCTGGCCTGATGTCAAGGCAATCAAATCAAAAATGTCGGATTTTACTACCGCGTATTTTGAAACCGCGAGATGGATGCTGATGAATAACAAGAAATAGGGTGCAGGGAAAAGGGTGCAACGCACGATCTTATTAAGCCGTGGGCCATACACCATAAACCTTATGCCTTCTTCGCCACAACAATAAGTCTTGGCGTTTTTCGAATATCGTATGGAACAAGA
>DASXOT010000234.1:0-9952 GCA_036494065.1 Chitinophagaceae bacterium | reverse complement strand
TTTTAAATATTCCTCATTGTTGGTATCTATTTGACTGCTTTCCACCACTCTGTAAAGATTTGCGTGTTGTCTTTTAAATTTACTTGCTCGCCGATCATCGGCGTAATTAAATTTAAATTTTCAGTTTTATTGTATGTTGTAATTTTTTCAAGCGGCTCGTCCCAGGGATGACTTGCTAAGGCAAACTTGGAATTATGAACAGGAAAAATTCGTTTCGCATTTAAATCTTTCGCTGCTTTCAAAACTTCTTCGGGTGATGAATGAATGTATTTCCACTTCCAATCATATTGGCCGTTTTCAAGAATTGCTAAATCAAAAAAATCAAAAGTCTTTCCGATTTCAGCAAAATGGACATCATAGCCGCTATCACCACCAAGAAAGATTTTCATCGTTGGTGTTTGTAAAACGAAAGAAGTCCATAGGGCTTTGTTCCGGATGAACGTCCTGCCTGAGAAATGCCGCGCAGCAGTCGCGTTAACTTTGAAGTCCTTGTCAAGAACTACATTTTCATTCCAATCGAGTTCAATGATTTTACTTTTATCGTAACCCCAATATTCTAAATGTTCGCCCGTACCTAATGAACAAATAGCAGTTTTTATTTTGGGTTTTATTTTTTTTATAGTTTTTTCGTCAAGGTGGTCCCAATGATCATGGGTAATAAATAAGTAATCAATCGACGGAATTTCTTCGGTAGTATAAATGTCAGTTCCTTTGAATGCTTTTACACTAAATGAAAATGGCGAAGCATGACCGCAAAAAACTGGGTCAACTAAAATTCTCTTTTCATCAATTTGAATGAAGTAGGAAGAATGTCCAAACCAAACCAAAACATCTTTGTGTATGTCTAAATTCAGCAAATTGGTTTTGACAGACGGGATTTGTCCATTCGGGATGATCCTTATTTTCTTACCGAAAAAAAAATCTTTAAATGCTTTGTAATAAGTAACGCCTTCAGTCAATTGTGGCGTAGGAGTAACATTTTTGAAGGAACCATCTCTGTAGTAAGGCGATTTCTTAACCCGCTCTAATCGCTCGCCTACCGGATGCTTCCCAAATTTCGGTTGTCGTATAAACACACATACTACGATTGCAATCAGGAAGATGAGTGAAAAGAAGATAATTATAGTCATTTTTTACTTTGGTGCAATTTATTCGCAATTGCTTTCTCAAAGAATGCTTCTCGTGGATTAATCTTTAATCGCGCGTCCGGATCACCGGATGTTCTGATTTATTGGGGGCCTGGTGTATTTCATGCCAGATTAATTACCGTTTGAAAACAAAACTTCGTACAATGACTTCGAAAGTTTTTTGATCTGTGGGAGCGTCACCGTTGAATAACCACAAATTAATATGCACAGGCATGGACAATTTGCTTATAGATGCCGCAGGCTTTGTAAAGATGGAAGAATAGATAAGCTTATCCGCATCTGCAGTATCACCATTAAAACTGGAACATATCACTGAATCCGCAGTTCGCCGGAAATAGTGAGTACTTACATTTGATTCAAGCGAAAACTCCTTTACCGCCGATGCATTTTTGAATGCCGGCTCAGCTGGCCAAATTGTATAATTGAGATTAGGATAGTTATTATTACCCCAGCGAGCAAATTCGATGTCCATCTCATCTAATCCATCGTTTCCCGAATAATTAAAAAGGCCGAGCACTACATTTTTATCCGTTTTATCTATTGGGCCATCCACCACAAATTGGTAAGTACCATATCCCAATAAACTATCCATGGTTATTTCCGCACACGTCCATTCTCCACTCGCGGGATTCTTTGTAATAAGCAAGTGCAGATAGCCTTGCTCATCGACCCGCACATTATCGGTTTTGAAATAATTGGGTCCGGGTCCCTGTTTATTCAAAGTATTGCGAACGGCCCACGTAAACCCACTGAATTTAATTTTCTGTTCAGATGAATTCATTGTTTGTTCTTTCGCCACTGAAAAGGAGAAAACAATAATTAGCAGCAGGGAAATTCTGCAAATGAGTATTCTTCCCGTTGACATCTGCTAATTTAGTGAATTCAGTATAACTACAGCTTCGGAAATTTTTTGTTCTCCAATTTCTTTAAACTAAACCCTTTCGCTTGTAAGAGAAGAAAGCCATAACCGCGCAGTTTTCTTGTAATACTGTTCAGCAAGCTCACTTCATCACCATTATCGCAGCCATCGTCTCAATGCCTTCCCATAAGAATCTTAATTTCACATTTTCATTTTCTGCATGTTGATTATTGTCGTAATTCACCACAGGCACGACAACAGTTTTTGTGTTGAGGTCCTGCTGAAATAAGTATAAAGGCAGGCTCCCTCCCATCATCGGTTTTAAAAGAACAGGATAGTTACTGGTTGATTGTATTGCTTTGACAACGCTTTGTGCAATCGGCAAATTCATTGATGTGCGTTGTGCATTGTAGCCTGAAGGCGTTGATACTTTTATAAGATGCCCATACTGTACTCTCTCCTGGTCAGTCGGATCATGATCGATGATGTGGTACCCTTTCGATTCAATATAGTCTTTTACCTTTTGCGCCTGGCGTTGAAGGTCATTGCCTGGCACCAGTCGAAGGTCAAGTGCCGCCTCTGCCGTTGCGGGAATAATAGCTGCGGCGAGCTTTCCTGTATTGGCGCTTTGAAAGCCCTGAACATTTAATGACGGCATGCTCAGCAATTCAAGAAAAGGTCTCTCGTCACCATCGGGCGATGCAACACCCAATTCTGTTTTCAGTGTTGCACCCGCATCAGGAATTGCTGCAATTGCAGTTTTTTCTTCCGTTGTTAATGGGATCACATCGTCATAGAAACCCTTAATTAACACATTTCCTTTATCGTCTTCCATTCCCGCCAACAGTTGTGCCAGTCGCATTGCCGGGTTCGGTGCCCAGTTGCCATAGTTGCCGCTATGTAAGGGACGTTTTGCGCCGTACACGGTGAGGCTCATATTCACATAGCCGCGTGCACCAAACACGATCGTTTTTTTGCCCGATACATCTCTTGGACCGTCAACAATGATCCATACATCTGCCTGTAATTTTTCTTTGCTGTTTTGAAATATTTCATCAAGATGCGGCGAGCCGACTTCTTCTTCACCTTCAAAAAAGAATTTGATATTATTCACAAGAGACACTCCGGATTTCTTCAACGCATCATAAGCATTCAATATCGTCATAACGCCAGCTTTATCATCCGCACTTGCTCTGCCGGTCAACCGCCAGTCATCATTTAATAGCTGCTCTTTTTTATAATCAACAATAGTTCCGCCGTGTTCAACCGGGTTAGTAATGAAGACAGGCTTAAATGGTTGTAGTCCGCTTGCCCATTGTGTTGCGTTGACCGGCTGGCCGTCATAATGCGCATAAAAAGCGATCGTTTTTTCTGCCCCCGCAATTTTTATCTCCCCATACACCGCAGGATTTACGCCTGCTGTTGTTCCATGCAACAGCTCAGTTTTGATACCTCTTTGCTCCATCATTTGTTGAATGAAGGCCGCGTTTAAAGAGATGTTGACCGAATCGTTCGACACATCGGGTATCGAAACAAAACTTGTGTATTCATCGATCAAACGATTCTTATTCGACTGCACGAATTGTTTTACTTTATCGTTGGCTGTTTGTGTCGAGGCGGTAAATGAGAAACAACAAAAGATCAACAATACGATGAAGAAAAGAATTCTCACGACAATGTATTTGTCTGAAGTTGATTTAAAAATCGGAATTTCTAAAAACTTTTTTGTTTCGAACCGAGCTATGGTACATTCTTCAAAGATAGTAACGACAGATAATCGCAAAAACGAACACCCTGTCACCTAAACCGTACAGTTTTAGCTCCAGGCATAAGCCTATTCAGATGGGTAACAATGATTTGTCTCAACGGCATTTTTTTTGATAGCTTGCCAAAGAACAACTCTTGACTACGAAACACACTATCAAAAATATCCGAAGATCGCAGTTAACTTCTCCGGGCAACTTTTTTACTTATAAAAAAACGGTTCGATGATAAAAAGCTATTTAAAAATTGCATTTAGAAACCTCTGGAGGCATCGTGTGTACTCCGTCATTAACATTGCAGGTCTTGCAGCAGGGCTGTCTGCAGCATTTTTGATATTTCTGTTTGTCCGGTTCGAACTAAGTTATGACCGCTTTAATGTAAACGCTGATCGAATTTATCGTATTGCCTGCGATGTAAAAACTTCAACGCAGTTACGACCCGGCAGCAAAACTTCCGAACCCATGGCCCCGGGTATTAAGAATAATTTTGCTGAAGTAGAGAATTTTGTACGACTCGCACCGGCAAATATGGTCGTACGCAGGGGAAATGTAAAGTTCCAGGAAGATCATATACTATTTGCTGATTCATCTTTGTTTTCAGTCTTCACCCTTCCTATGATAAAAGGCAATCCTAAAACAGCTTTAGTAGCGCCATTCAGCGTTGTACTTACAGAAACAACTGCAAAGAAATATTTTGGTAATCAAGACCCTGTTGGGCAAGTCTTAATGTTGACACTGGAGAATCATCCCGCTACGGTCACGGGAGTTATAAAAGATATCCCTGGCAATTCTCATTTTACGGCTGATATTTTTATTTCGGCGGTAACGCTTACGCAAGTTTTGAATCCTGATATGCACAAGATATGGAACTGGTTTGCCTTTTATTCTTATATACTATTAAAAAAAGGCGCTGATCCTAAGCACCTGCAGGCTAAATTCCCGGCCTTTTTGGAAGAAAATGTGGGTAAGCAAATGAAATCCGGCAATGAATACTTTATATTGACACTGGAACCACTCCGTGATATTTACCTTCGTTCAGAACGAGATAGCCCGCAAAAAGGAAACCTCGCCTCGGTGTACATCTTCTCAGTTATTGCCGCATTTATTTTATTTATAGCCTGCATTAATTTTATTAACCTGACAACTGCCAGGGCATCTGAGCGGGCAAAAGAAATTGGTGTAAGAAAATTAATTGGTGCCGCAAGAAAACAATTAACCGTGCAATTCCTTGGTGAATCATTACTGCATTGCCTGGTCGCATTCTGGTTTGCCATCTTATTTTGTGAACTATTACTTCCTGTTTTTAATGGACTAGCCGGCAAATCCATTGGTCATTCTGTCTTCGATAATAGCGTGAATTTCTGGTTACTCTTTTTGGTTTCGGCCGGCGTTGGTCTAACGGCCGGTTTTTACCCGGCTTTAGTCCTCTCTGCATTTCGCCCTCTAAGTGTCGTCAGAGGTCGGTTTATGTCAACTAATAAAGGTTCTTTGTTGCGAAAGATATTGGTAGTAAGCCAATTCACTGTTTCTATAGTATTAATAATCGCGACCATTACTGTGTATACACAAATTCGTTTCATGCTTGGCCAGGATTTGGGATTTAAGAAAGATCAAACAATTGTAATTGATTATCGCGGCGATGAAAGAATATTGGAGTTTCAACAAAAATTGAGAAACATTCCGCAGATTCAATCAACTACTCTCTCTTCAAGTGTCCCGGGTTTTGAAACAGACGTGTTCTGGACCGAAATTGAAGGCAGCCCGGGAAAAATGCTTAGCGGTGAAATGAAGACAGGAAATGTTGCCTGCTATAATGTGGACTTTGATTTTCTCAAACAATACGATATTAAGATAATTGCCGGGAGGGGTTTCTCAAAAGACTTTGCAACAGATTGCCCACATGCAATGGTAATTAATGAAGCTGCCCTGGCTCAATTTGAATTTAATTCTCCCGGCGAGGCTATTGGACGGCGCTTCGACCAGGGAGGGCGAGATGGCACCGTCATCGGTGTGATGAAAGATTTCCATTTTGAGGGTCTGCAGCAAAAGATTAAGCCGCTAACTATGCGGATTGAACCTGATGGCGGGCGATGCAAATTTATCTCCATACAAGTTGCTCAGAAAGATATGCGGGCTGCGATTTCAGGTATAACAAAGACCTGGACGAGAATGCTGCCTGATCGCCCTTTTAGTTATTCTTTTCTTGATGAGGATTTCAACAGGCAATACCAGGCCAACGATCGTTTTGGAAAACTGTTTCTCTATTTTGCTATACTTGGCATATTAATTTCCTGCCTCGGCCTATTGGGTCTTTCATCTTACAGCACATTTCAACGCACAAAAGAAATTGGCATACGCAAAGTGTTCGGTGCGTCTGCTATGTCCATTGTCAGGTTGTTAACCAGAAACTTTTTAAAACTGGTGATTATTTCCTTTGTTGTAGCTATACCTGCAGCATGGCTCGCCATGCAAAAATGGTTACAGGATTTTGCGTATAGAACTCAGCTGAGTTGGTGGATTTTTTTATTGGCAGGCGTATCAGCTTTATTGATTGCGACTTTGACGGTTGGCTACCAGGCAATCAAAGCCAGCATTGCGAATCCTGTGAAATCGCTACGTGCGGAGTGATGGAATGCTTATATCGTTTGGAATAAAAGCCTGTAAGTGGCACAGGATATGTCCAACGTAAAATTAAAGCTGCTTTGCTAAGCAGTATTCCATTGATTTATCAACCTCAGATATAATTGGAGACCCTTAACCAAGGTACTGCCGGAAAAAATATTGGAGCTTATAACTGTTTTGTACAAATTGGCCGGACTTGCAATGAGTCTAAATATGAAAATGTGGAATTGTATGTTCCCCATGTCGAAAAAACAATTGAATCGAATCGCTAAATGGATTATTTGGGATAAAAAAATGAGTAGCTGTTTGCTTTCAAACCGACTATGGGCAATCCTCGCCAGGAATGGTATGATGAACAAAGTCACAAAGGTTTCCCAACGGCTTTCATTCCTGCGCTTCTTTGCCTGCAACTTCAGATATCATACATTTAAATGTTGGACGAAATGCTAAAATTCTGATAAGTTGCTAATTTAAAAATCGCCGATGTCTCAACTCCTTAAATACAGAGAACAATTGAATTTGACCCAGGATGAACTGGCTGAAAAGTCGGGCATATCCGTCAGGACCATTCAACGTATAGAGGCGGGTATCAATCCAAAAGGCTATACTCTAAAGGCTCTGTCAAAAGCTCTTGGAATAACGGAAAATGAGTTGCTTGGCCTCTCAATTGAACAAAGCGTGAACTATCCATTGATAAAGGTCATCAATTTGTCTTCCCTGCCTTTTGTCATTGTACCTCCGATCAATATCGTAGCACCATTATTTATCATGTATCGTAAAAAAGAGATCAATACAATTACTAAACAAATCGTGTCCCTTCAAATTTTATGGACACTCCTCTCCCTTATTCTTTTTTTAATAAGTCCGTTTTTAAACAGGATATTTTCGGTTGATTTTCCATTCATATTAATTGTTCTGGCGCTAGCAATCGCTATCAATATTTATATGATTGTTCAAAACGCCGCATCGATCGATAAACACAAGAGACTTCGCATCAAATTAAATTTCAGTTTTTTATAATCGTTGTCGCCTCATTGTCGTCTTATTGGCGGGCGCTTTTTTCGTTAAATAGAGAAAGCATTCGCAATATTGTGTCCTTGTTTACAAGTAAAATAAATTAAAATGAGACAGTCAGGTTTAGCTTTTATTCTCGTATCATTTTTTTGCTCAGTGAGCGGCAAAGCGCAGGTAAGTGAAAGCTCGCAGTTATTTATTGAACTTCAAAAAAAGGATAGTGTCTTATTTGAAGAGGGCTTTAATAAATGCAACCTGCCAGCCGTCGAAAACATGCTGGACAGCAATTTTGAATTTTATCATGACCAAAATGGTGTACAGAATAACAAGCTTTTTTTACAGGGGTTTAAAGAAAGTATTTGCGAGAATCCAAAGGGTAAGCCCATAAGGAAGCTTATTAAAGGCAGCCTTGTTGTGTATCCTTTAAAAAATGAAGGCCGGCTATATGGTGCTATTCAAATGGGCATTCATGATTTTTATATGCGGGACTCAAGTAATAACCTTCGATTTACTGAAAATGCCAAATTCATTGCCACCTGGCTTTTGGAAAACGGAGACTGGAAATTAAAAAGAGAGATAAGCTACAATCACAATAAACCAGCGAGGTACGGAGATAAGTTTGATGATCACTATCCATTTCCCCTGTTTAATACTGATTCAGCCATTGAGTCATTCATCAAAGAATTCAATATACCATCCCTGTCTATTGGATATATTAACGATGGAAAACTGCAACAAGTACGGACTTTCGGTGAGCAGCGGCCAAATGTGCCGATTGCTTACAACAGCATCTACAAAGTTGCTTCTCTTACCAAACCCATTACGGCATTAGTTGTATTAAAACTTATCCAGCAAGGAAAATGGAAACTTGACGAACCACTGTCTGATTATTACATTGACCCCGAAGTAAAGGGTAGCCCATATTTGAATAAGTTAACAACCCGATATGTTTTGTCTCAACAATCTGGTTTTCCAAATTGGCGATACCTGAGGGAAGATAAAAAATTAGTTTTTGAATTTGAACCGGGTACAAAATTCCAATATTCTGGTGAAGGATTTGAATATTTAAGAAAAGCCCTCGAAAAGAGGTTTGGGAAATCACTCGAAGAACTGGCAAATGAAGTATTGTTTATTCCATTAAAAATGGCCGACACCCATTATTACTGGAGCAAATCTGTTGACGATAGCAGGTATGCGATAGAAAGTGATACAGCAGGGCAGCCCATTAAGTTTGAAAAGTATTATACATCAAATGCAGCAGCTAATTTGTTGACAACCGTTGAAGACTATGGCAAATTTTTGGTTAACATTCTTGACAGTGCAGGACTTTCTGCTCGATTGTATGAACAATTTATTTCACCGCAATCAACAAAGAAACCCGGTGTAAACTGGGGGTTGGGAATGCAGGTGCTTCCTGATTTACCCAATGGAGAATTTGCATTGGAACATACAGGCGGTGACGAGGGTACAAAATGCATTGTTTTGCTTCTTCCAAAGTCAAAAAGAGGGTTGATCATATTTGAAAATTCAGAAAATGGATTAATTATCTGGAAAAAGATAATTGAAGAATATTTAGGAGAAACAGGCAAAGAAATTGTGAGACGAAATTTAGAATGACCCACTGGCTTGAGGAAGCCCTCTGCATTCATGCAGATGGCAAATGTGGTGAAAATGTAATTTACTGCCACATGAAATTTTACTTCCATGATAAAGATCACGCTTTTTCACCTCGCAGCCTGAGGGTGCATGCCCTAGGGCCAAATTAAGTCTTACCTACTTCGCATCAGGCTTGCGAATATCTTTCGCCCGATGAAAAGTTGCCAAACAACTATCCAGCGGCAGACCCTGGGTATAAATGCAGTCGCAGAAAATTTCACAAGCCGCGGGATTTTTGCTGGAAGCACATTGATTTCTGCACTCAGATTCGGAGTTGCCCGGTGTGATCTCATATAAATAGGAAGTACCGACGATGATAATGACCAGGACTATAAAGGACCCTGCAAAAAAAATGATCCGAAGGCGTTTGCCCAAGGGCTTTTTTAACACATGAGTATCTGTTTTGGCTTGCTTGAGAGTCAAAATTTGTTTTAAACGATCGTAATCCCAAATTAATAAAAACAGGCTTGCCAGCACCATCATTGTGACAAGCCGCGTACCGTCAAACCGGGTAGCATAAGTCAGCACACAAATATTGATGATGACAGGAAAATACATCAGTGCACCAAGAAGAGAGGTTCTCGGAATCAGCAATAATATTGCTATTATAATTTGCGCAATTCCAATAAAGGTATAGTAGTACCCTGTTTGATGTAACGCATCAAAGTAATGTCCCAGAGGGTTATTGGAAGACAAACCGCTCGCGAAGCGTTCACCCATGATTTTCACGTATCCTGCCGGAACGAAGCTCGCTGCCAGGGCGATGCGGCAAAAAACAGCAAACCCTTTCAACCATTTATCAGCCTTTGCCTCATAATATATTTCTTCAATCCTCTTCATAGCTATATATTAACGATGCAACGCTAAACCCTTTTTGATGGATCATCCAG
>DASXOT010000233.1:0-5401 GCA_036494065.1 Chitinophagaceae bacterium | reverse complement strand
GGCCCCATCGACCGAAAAGAAATAGGGCACCGACCATAAATCCCAGCTCCTAAATTCCAGGCCCATGTTAAGAATAGGTTTGACTGGAGGTATTGGCAGCGGCAAAACAACGGTTGCCAAAATTTTCGAACTTCTTGGCATTCCGGTATACTATGCGGATGATGCTGCGCGGCATATCATGAACGTAGATGAAAATGTAAAAACATCCATTAAAAAATATTTCGGCGACAGTGCTTATAAAAACAATCAGTTGGACCGAGCTTATTTAGCTTCCAAAGTTTTTAACAACCCCTTTCAACTGGAAATGCTGAATTCGTTAGTTCATCCAGCTACCATTCGCGATGCTGCCGAATGGATGAATTCGAAGAAAACGCAGTATGTTATCAAAGAAGCCGCTCTTATTTTCGAATCCGGCTCCGCTGAACAATTGGATTATGTTATTGGCGTATACGCTCCCCTGGATTTAAGAATAAAAAGGACTATGGATAGAAATAAGGTTAGCTACGATGAAGTGGTGGGAAGAATGAATAACCAGCTGGATGAAGAAATGAAAATGAAACTTTGTGATTTCGTAGTAAAAAATGATGAACTGCAGTTGTTAATCCCGCAGGTAATCGCTCTGCATGAAAGACTTTTGCAACTCCCTAAAAAAAATTAAAAAGGCCTGGGCTGTCAGGACAATTTTTCCAACGCCGATTTAATCCTCCTGAATCCTTCCACGATTTTGTCCATACTATTCGCGAAAGAAATTCGAATGCAATCATCATCACCAAAAGCGTTGCCAGCTACGGTAGAAACATGAGCCTTGTTCAGCAAATACATGCTAAAATCAGAAGAGTTGGCAATGGTTGTTTCGCCATCCTTTTTTCCAAAATATGACTTCACGACGGGAAAAATATAAAATGCGCCATCTGGCTTTGAACATTCAATACCGGGGATATTCTTCACCAATTCCATCACTTTCTTTCGTCGATTTTCAAACTCCTTAACCATTTCTTCTGTGGGTCGCAGGTCCGAAACCAGGGCGGTAATAGCAGCACGCTGTGTTACTGCGTTAGCGCCACTTGTAAACTGCCCTTGCAATTTTTCGCAGCCTTTGGCAACGTCTGTATTTGCAGCAATATACCCAAGACGATAGCCCGTCATGGCATATCCTTTACTTAAACCGTTAATGATAATTACACGCTCTTTAATATTCTCAAACTGCGCTATGCTTTCATGTTTACCAATGAAATTTATGTATTCATATATCTCATCGGAAATGATAAAAATATTCGGGTATTTTTCGAAAATGGCCGCCAGGTCTTTTAGTTCCTGTTTAGAATAAACAGTTCCGGTAGGATTGCAGGGAGAAGAAAAAATAAAAAGCCTTGTCTTGTCCGTAATATTTTTTTCGAGTTCTGCGGGAGTTATTTTATAGCTGCTTTGAACGGAAGTTTTGATCAATTTAGGAGTAGCCTCACCCAACTTTACGATCTCAGAATAAGTCACCCAATAGGGAGTTGGAATGATAACTTCATCTCCTTTATCAACAATCGCCAGCACTGCATTAGCAAGGCTTTGCTTGGCGCCGGTCGATACGATAATATTCTCGGGTTTGTAGTCAAGATCATTATCTCTTTTCAATTTTTTGCAAATGGCTTCACGAAGATCCGGGTAGCCTGCCACTGGCGGATAATGACTCCAGTTGTCATCAACAGCCTTTTTCGCGGCTTCTTTGATATGTTCAGGTGTATTAAAATCAGGCTCACCGAGGCTGAGATCGATCACATCGACACCTTTAGCCCTCAATTCCCGACCCAGCTTAGCCATTTTCAGTGTTTCGGGTTCATTAAATCTTTTTAAACGCGGAGATAGTTGCATGAATCAAAAATTTCGGACGCAAATGTAACGCAAAGCGATGATCAACGGCTCACAAGATTGCTACAGTTACCCACAGGCTATATACACAATCGGTATTGCCAGAAAGAATAAATAAATGAGTTAAATTGACAAATTACCATCCTTGCAGGAACGCGATGATGTCAGGGAATTGGCTCTTTTTTGACAATGAAATCTATTAGGAAACTTACTTCTGAAAACCTATCTTTGCACACTCTAAAAAAAATCCATAAATGCTTCATCCGCAAATAGTAGGCGGCGGAAAGCAACAATAAACTGAAATTCGTATGCAACTGAAAGGTTTGGTTCGCTTCTTTACTGTTTTATTGGTTCTGTATTCAATTTATCAACTTTCTTTTACATGGTTTGTACGCAGTTATGAGAACAAATTAAAGGCTAGCGCTGAAAGATTCATAAAAGCAAAATATCCTGAAGTAAGAAGTAAAAAAGTTGACCAATACCCTGATTCTATTAAAGCGGCTTATGACACGCGCCTCACGCGCCTGGAAGACAGCACCAAAGATGTGACACTGACATACGGAATTAACGGTGCTATCAGTTATCAAAAGGCAAAAGAAAATGAGCTAAATCTTGGTCTTGATTTGCAGGGAGGCATGAACGTAGCTCTTGAAGTGGAAATGTCGGGCTTGCTGAAGTCAATGGCGAATAATTCTACTGATCCTATTTTTCTAAAGGCAATTGCAAATGCCAATATAAGAAAGGCTAATAGCGGAGCTGATTTTGTGACGCTGTTTTACGACGAGTACCAGAAATTGAATCCCAATGGACGCCTGGCTTCCTTGTTTGCAAATGCAAACCAAAACGAGATAAAGATTACAGATGATAATGGAACAATTATAACCAAGATCAGAAGACAGGCGCGGGATGCTTTTGATCGCACTTATAAAATTCTCCGTGCGCGTATTGACCAGTTTGGCGTAGCTCAGCCAAGCATTAATCCTGATCCCGAACGCGAAATTATTACAGTTGAATTGCCCGGCGTAAAGAATAAAGAACGTGTTAGAAATTACCTGCAATCTACTGCCAACCTGCAATTCTGGCTGACTTATAAACCCGAAGAAATAGTAAAAGCTTTCGATGCGGCGAACAATGAATTCGATAATTACTTAAAAGGCATTGATACGACTACAAAAGCAGATACTTCGAATCATATTGACACTGCTAATAAAACGAATCCAACAATAGCTAAGCAACCAATTACATCTTCTAACATTAAAAAAAGATATTTAACGGAATTCATAGCACCCTCACGCGGTGGCGGTATAGGTGTAGTTAAAGTAAAGGATACCGCGCTTGTAAGAGAATACCTGGAATCACCACAACTTCGGAAATATTTTCCGGCAGATGCGCGCTTTGCCTTTGGAGTTTCGGAAAGCAAAGACAAAAGCGCCAATTCGCTACCGCTATATATCTTAAAAACTAACGGCCATGATAAAGCTCCTATTGAGGGAGACGTAATAACGGATGCGAGCCAAAGTTATGAACAGGGAACTAATAGCCCCAACGTGAACATGCAAATGAGTAGTGTAGGAGCAAGAGATTGGGAACGGGTCACAGAGACAAGTTATAAAGAGACAAGGCCAATCGCGGTGGTTTTAGATAACATCGTTTATTCTGCGCCAATCGCCTATAACGGCAAGATTTCCGGCGGCAACACAGAAATCAATGGCAATTTCACTAACGAAGAGGCCCAGGATCTCGCAAACATTTTGAAAATAGGCAAATTGCCGGCCCCTGCCAAAATTGTGCAGGAACAACAGGTAGGTCCTACGCTTGGCGCCGAAGCCATTCGAGGCGGTATGCTTGCTTTCGTAGTGGCATTTGTCATCATCTTTTCGCTGATGCTGATCTACTACAATAGCAGCGGATGGGTAACTAACATTGCATTGATATTAAACCTTCTCTTTACTATTGGCATTCTCGCGGGTTTGGGTGCCACACTCACTGCTCCTGGTATAGCGGGTTTGATATTGACCATCGGTCTTGCGGTAGATACGAACGTAATCACCAAGGAACGTATCAAAGAAGAAATCACAAAAGGGAAAGCATATACAACTGCCGTAAATGTGGCGTTCAGGAGATCATTGCCGCCGATATTGGACGGACACATTACGATACTTCTTACGGCAATTATCCTGTTTAGATTTGGTCTCGGACCCGTAAAAGGTTTCGCAACCACGCAAATCCTCGGTATTCTTTTATCGCTATTTTCAGGGATTCTTATTACTCGTTGGATCACGGAAATATTCATGCACCGGAAAGTACATCTTGAATATTTCACCGGCTTGTCCAAGCGTATTTTCCAAAAAGCGAAATTCAATTTTATCGGTTTCCGAAAAAAAACTTTCGTCATTTCATTTATTGTATTGACGTTAGGCATCTCGTCATTTTTCAACGGCTTCGATTACGGTGTAGAATTTGACGGAGGACGCAGCTATACGGTTCGCTTCGATCATAACATGAATAGCGAAATAGAGCCCATACGCAATGAACTAAAAGCAACCTTTAAAGGAGAAAGTCCGCAAATCAAGACCGTAGGTAATACAAGCACGCTGGATATTACTACTTCTTATCTTATTAAAGAAACAGGTCCCCAAACGGATTCGGTGGTAGAGACAACATTATTTGCTGGTCTAAAAAAACATTTGCCAGCCAATCTGACTTTCCAGCAATTTGATGAAAATTTTAAACTGGGGTCCAATAAAGTATTGCCGACCATTTCCGATGATCTTAAAAGAGGTGCAATTAAGGCAACTATCGTCGGCATTCTTGTGATCTTTCTCTATATCTTCATCCGCTTCCGTGATTGGAAGTATTCTGTCGGGACTATCATTGCCCTGCTTCATGATGTCCTCGTAACGTTAATCGTTTTCTCTTTCGCACGAAAGATTGTTCCTTTTCCTCTGCAAATCGATCAGCATTTCATAGCGGCCATACTTACGGTGATTGGTTTTTCAATGAATGAAGCCGTTATCATCTTCGACCGGATACGCGAGGACAGAAAATTATATCCAACAGCCACACTGCCAGAAACAATCAACAGGGCTATCAATGAAACACTTAGTCGTACAATTATGACCTCACTGACGGTATTCCTTACTATCCTGACCATTTTCATCCTCGGTGGTGAAGTAACGAGGGGATTTGCATTTGCGATGCTTGTCGGTGTGATGACGGGTGTATACTCTTCTATGTTCGTTGCAGCCCCAATGCTCCTCAATCTTGGAGGAAGGAAAAAAGTGAATGAAAGTCCGGTTCCTGTTGTAAAGCAAGCGCCGAAAACGGCAACAGCGAAATAGATAAAAGTTAAAAGATAGTAACTAAAGATTATCGTTATTTCACTATTATCTATTAGTTATTATCTTTTATCTCTTCGGATAGCCGCGAAGTATCCTCTGTCATCTATCAGTTCTCATCTTTTATCTATTCTCTTTTAGTTATTATCTATTTTTGACCCCAAATAAATCTACATGGATACTGCAACAATCAGTCTTGTCAT
>DASXOT010000232.1:0-3327 GCA_036494065.1 Chitinophagaceae bacterium | reverse complement strand
AAATGACGGCGCACTTCGCTAACAACCTGGTTACATAAGCGCAAACGGCCATCATACATGGTCATTAATATTCCTTCAATTTCCAGTGAAGTGTTCAGGCGGCCCTGTACGATCTTGATCGTGTTCAAAAGCTTACCCAATCCTTCCAATGCAAAGAATTCACACTGCACCGGAACAATTACGGAATCAGCTGCAGTTAATGCATTGACGGTGATCAAACCCAGTGACGGAGAACAATCGATAATGATAAATTCGTAATCATTTTTTACCGGTTCAATGATACTTTTTAACATCATTTCCCGGTTAGGGTAATTGATCATTTCAATTTCCGCACCTACCAGGTCAATGTGTGAAGGAAGAAGGTCGAGATTAGGAATTTCTGTCTTCAGGATCAGTTCCCGGGCGCCAGCTTCATTTACCATGCAATCATATAAGCTCTGGGTGATATTATGCAAGTCAAAACCTACTCCGGTTGTACTGTTGGCTTGTGGATCGGCGTCCACCAGCAGCGTTCTAAATTCAAGCACGGCAAGGCTTGCAGCCAGGTTAATAGCCGTTGTGGTTTTTCCTACACCGCCTTTTTGATTCGCAACCCCAATTACTCTTCCCATAGTGTTACCTGGATATTTTAAATTTTGATCCCGTTTATTTCCCGGGAGTGAAATCTTGTGTTCGCATTATTTCATCAGATATCGATCGTTTCTCCAATGTCCAATAATCGCAATTTTAGCCCTTCATCCGTAAAAGCTTTTTTAGCCTTTTCATGATCGATCTTAATAAATCCAAACGTGTCGTAATGAACGCCGATAATGTCCTTACAATCTATCATTTTTGCAGCACGCACAGCATCCTCATAGCCCATTGTAAAATTGTCCCCTATGGGTAACACCGCAAAATTTAGTTTTGCCCATTGTGGAATAAGCTGCATATCCATTGTAAGCGCCGTATCACCACTATAATAAAAATTTCCTTCGTCGGTATAAATGATAAAGCCAAGAGGATTGCCGCCATAAGTGCCGTCCGGTAAACCACTGCTATGTTGCGCAACTGTGCACTTTACTCTAAAGCCGTCAAACTCCCTGCTGCCGCCCGTATTCATCGGATGGGTATTTTTTACTCCTTTTTTGAACAGCCATTCATGCACTTCCCAACTGCAGATTACAGTGGCGTTGTTGGATTGCGCAATTGCTATGCAATCGATAATATGATCCGCATGACCATGCGATTGCAAAATATAGTCGGGCTCAATGCCGGCGATGTTAATATCTTTTGCCAGTTCGTTTGGTGTTATAAACGGGTCAAAAAGCAGTTTTTTGCCTTTTACCTCGACTAAAAAAGCGGAGTGGCCATAATAAGTAAATTTCATAATACTTTGTTTTCTCGACAAACAAAAATAAGATTTCAATAGACGAAATGGTGTGAAGAATATCAACCGGACCCGTTAAATTTTGTTGGTGAAACTTTTAGAATATATTGTTTTTTCGTTCGTCTGATTCTTCATAATCTTGCTTCGAAATGCGTAATTCTCCGTTCTGGTGGATATTGGTTGGCTTTATGTTGTTGCTGGATCTGTATGTATTCCAGGCCGTAAAAGTTCTTACCCAGTCAGCAGGCCCCAAAACAAAACTGATTGTGCATGTTTCTTATTGGGCCATTTCAGGCTTGGCGATTATGATCCTGATCGTCCTTCCTTATTTGCAATTTACACAGCAGCATCGTTTGTTGCGTAATACTTTTTTTGCGATCATCGTGGGTTTGTTCTTTTCTAAAATCATTGCATCTGTTTTTTTTCTTGTTGATGATTTGCGTCGCGGTATTCAATGGGCCGTTGGAAAAATATTCTTTTCAAATACAGAAGGGGAGACGATGGAACAGGGAGTGAAGATATCACGCTCTATATTTTTGACCTGGACAGGAACACTTGTTGGCGGCGGTTTGTTTACTTCCCTTATATATGGCTTTAGCAATAAATATCGATACAGGATACACCGCGTGCAATTAGCTTTTGATAATTTGCCTGCAGCGTTCAGGGGTTTAAAGATTGTGCAAGTCTCGGATATTCATTCAGGCAGCTTTACAAATAAGAAGGCTGTGGATCGTGGTGTGGATATGGTACTCAAAGAAAATCCTGATCTTTTACTTTTTACCGGTGACCTCGTGAATGACAAGGCGGATGAAATGCAGGATTACATGGACGTGTTTAATCGATTTAGTGCACCGATGGGCGTTTTTTCAATTTTGGGTAATCATGATTATGGTGATTACTATGCATGGCCAGATAAAAACGAGAGATTTCGTGAGGAAGAAAAGGAAGAGGGTAAACATTTGTGGACACCATTGCAAAAGGCGAATCTCGATAAACTAAAGAACATACATGCTCAGTTGGGATGGAAATTGTTATTAGATGAGCATGTGGTATTAGAGAGGGGTGGTGATCAAATAGCATTGATCGGTGTTCAAAATTGGAGTTCAAAGGCGAGGTTTCCGAAATATGGCGATTTACGCAAAGCTTACGCGGGTAGCGAGCACTATCCTTTCAAAATCCTGATGAGTCACGATCCTTCCCATTGGGATGCACAAGTGAGAACGGAATATAAAGACATAGACCTAATGCTGGCGGGACATACGCATGGAATGCAGTTTGGAGTTGAAATTCCAGGTTTTAAATGGAGCCCGGTACAATATGTGTATAAGGAATGGGCAGGTCTTTATGAAGAAGACAAGCAGAAATTATATGTTAACCGCGGTTATGGATTTATCGGCTATCCGGGCAGGGTAGGCATTTTGCCTGAAATTACGGTTATCGAGTTGGTCTAGGGGACTTAAATTTTGTTCAATAAAATTGAATTTCAATTCGTTTTAGCATTACTGCGACATCCTACAATTAAACTTGCCTCCAATTTAAGGGTCAAAAAATTGTCGCCATCCGGTATCTTGTGTTCCATAATGCAACTGCAGAATGTATAAAAAGTGGAGCTTAACACTTGTTTTTTACCTGGCTGGAATTACTATGTTCGCTCAAGTAACTCCTAAGGATACCTCGTTGCGGAAAACTGAACCTTCTGTAATTGATACTTCGATAAACTATGATGATGTAACGTTTGATGAACTGGAAGAGTTCCTGGATTCCATTTTAGCTCCTCACAGTTATGTGCTCACCTCTTTTTCCGTTCAGAAAGGCTACTATGATTATAAAAATAAGAGCGACGTGTTTCTCGATCCAATCCGTGAAACCACTTTCACGCCTGCGGCAGGATATTATAATAAAAACGGGCTGGGAATAACAGGTATTGGGTCATTTGTAAATGATCAGGGAAATTTTAGATT
>DASXOT010000231.1:0-3033 GCA_036494065.1 Chitinophagaceae bacterium | reverse complement strand
GTTCGATTTAAATATCCTGCAAATGGGTCGAGACCGGCAGTTGACCTATGTTGGTATGATGGCGGGATGAGGCCAGCTATTCCTGTTGTTCTATTGAATGACGGAAAGGAATTACCAGCCGAAGGAATGATGTTCGTTGGTGATAAAGGAAAGATCCTGGCCGGGTTTAATGTACAGAATCCACAAATCATTGAGGGCACCAAGATGGACAAGACAGTAAAAGATGATTCGAACCAGCGCGACCAGGTACGCCAGACTTCGCAAGCATTACCATTATTTGTTGATGCGTGCAAAACAGGCAAACAATACCCTGGCAATTTTTCTGAGGCTGAATATTTGACGGAAGCCGTTAACCTTTACGCAGTTGCTCTCAGGGCGAAAGGTCTTCTAAAATATGACGCCGTAAATCGTACGATCACAAATAACCAGGATGCAAACAAATATTTAAGTCGCGAGTATCGCCAGGGCTGGGACCCAGCGACGATTTAAAAAGAGATCGTAATGATTCCCTCCGTGTTTCTCTGTGCCTCCGTGATAAACTTCGATGGATGAGTAACATTTTCTGTTCATCAATAAATAATTCTCATGAAAAAAATTAACAGGCGCGAATTTCTTGGACAGGCATCAATGGGAGTGGGAGCCGTTTTTATGTTATCCAAATTGCCAGAACAATTACTTGGCGGCGCCGCTTACAATAATATGCCGATCGGTTTTCAATCCTGGACAGTAAGAAATGATTTGGCTAAAGATTTTGCAGGCACATTGAAAATGATGGCAGGCCAGGGCTATCAACTGGTAGAAATGTGTTCCCCCAAAGGTTACGCAACGAACGGCTTTGGACCCCTGGTTGACATGAAGGTGGCTGACATGCGCGGCATTATAACAGATGCGGGACTTAATTGTCCGAGTTGTCATTTTGGTTTTGGCGAATTGACGGATGACCTCGATGGTCGCATTGAATGGGCAAAACAAATAGGACTTACTCAAATGATCTGCTCCACCTTCTGGCTTCCAAAAAATGCTGTATTAAAAGATTACCTCGACGCGGCTGATAAACTGAACATGGCTGCTGAGAAAATAAAAAAAGCGGGATTGCAAACCGGTTTTCATAATCACGAATTTGAATTCGCCACACTCGATGGACAACTAATTTACGACGCATTGATGGGCAAGTTCGATGCAGACCTGGTGAAAATGCAGTTTCAGACTGAAGTAATCAATTTGGGTTATAAGGCTGCTGACTATTTCAAAAAATATCCGGGAAGGTTTATCTCCTCCCATCTTTCAGATTGGACGGCAGATAAAAAAGAAGTTCCGATCGGGCAGGGAGTTATTGACTGGAAAGAATTTTTTGCTGCAGCAAAAACCGGCGGAGTAAAAAATTTCTTCGTGGAAATGGCTCCTGATAAATTTAAAGACAGTGCGAGCTATATTCACTCACTGTAAAATTTAATCTTAGCTTTCCAGCTATAAGCCGCTACAAAGTGTATAGGATCTTTGCACGCTTTGTGGTTCGTGGTGCCCTTTGTGACCAGATATTGTGGTCACAAAGTCGACACAAAGCTCACAAACAAAAGACGCAGGCAACTGTTATGTTTCTTTAACGATCGGTTCTTTCTCTTCTTCGCCAATAAGTATAGCCCAGGAGCGAAAATCTTTTATTTTCTCGCCCAATACCCGGAGAATGGCCGTCAGTGGAATAAATAAAAACATTCCCGGTACTCCCCATATCAGGTTGCCAACAAGAACGGCTATCAGCGTTATGAATGGATTTATTTTTACACTGCGTCCAACCACCCGCGGCAATATCACATTGGCGTCGATCACATGTACGAAGATGAAAACGGCCGCCACCTCGAGTCCTTTTGTTAAGTCGGCTGTAGCTAATATGAGCACCGTATTGATCGCTGTTGCTACATAAATACCCAAATAAGGCACCAGGTTGAGCACACCGGCAAAGACCGCCATTACGAGCGCGTATTTTATTCCAAGGATAAGTAACAGAAAAAAACTGCTGGCAGTGACGATCAACATTTCCAGCAAAAGACCTTTCACGTAGCCGTTAATTACAGAGCGTAATTCAACCGCGATTTCCCTGATTTTCTTTTTATGCGTCGGTTTAAAAAGAGAAAGAATGAAATTTTCAAGACGTGTACGATAATATAGTATGTAAAAGGAAAAGAACAGGAACAACACAAATAATACAAGTCCTTCAAGGATGATGGGCAGGGTTGTGCCTGCAAGTGAAGCCATTTTTCCAATCATGGAATCAACGGAACCTGTTGCCGGATCTAGTTTTACATGATAATTGTTGGATACCCATGATTGTGCATTTTTGAGCCCCTCGTCTAACTTGCCCTTGAGTTCAGGAAGGGCTTTTAGAAATTGCAAAAATTGCGAGTTGAAAAAAAATAGAATTACTGAAACGAACACCAAAAACAAAAGCATAGAAGCAACCGCCGCCCAGGATTTACCAAAATGCTTTCTCTCAAAAAGCCTTGCCGCCGGGTATAAAAAGATGGCCGTTAGGAAAGCGAGAAATAAGGGGATAAAAAGCAGCTTTCCCCAATAAAGCAGTAATAAAAGACAGGTAGTGGAAACCAGCAACAGTGTGAAACGTGCTATAAATGGAAGATCAAAATGTTGTTTGGGTTCTTGCATTGGCCGCAAATTCTTGCAATATACGTCTAGCTACCATAGTTGTGCCAATTGTCAACTGTGAATGGTTGAGCGATCAGTGACCGATAATGAGTAATCAGTGCCCTCATCATTGATTACTCATTATTCATCTCTTACCTCTAAAGAACTATTCAAATCGAGAAAAAGCGTGGCGTTCGGATGCATGCGAATCGCCGTGGATGGATATTGCTCATCGACCCCACCCCGAAGAGTATGAAACACCGCCATTGCCTTGTGAATGCCAGGCACGATGCAAAAAATTGAACTGGCTTTCAACAGAGTTGGAATAGTTAACGTAATGGCGTGGATAGGAACATCACACAATTTTTCAAAGCAACCATCGTCCACTTGCTG
>DASXOT010000230.1:0-10436 GCA_036494065.1 Chitinophagaceae bacterium | reverse complement strand
GGTATATTTTACATTCTTGATCGGCGTGTAGATTGAATCAACGGGAATGTGACCCAATGGCGCATCCTTGGGCTTATTTTCTTCGGCAGGTACATAACCACGGCCTTTCCCAATAGTCAATTCAATATCCATCTTAGCCGATGAATCAAGTGTGCAGATAAGCAATTGAGGATTCATAACCTCAAAACTTTGAGTAGCTTCACCGATCATGCCCGCGGTTAATTCAGTTCTGTTTCTTACAGTGAGCAAGATTCTTTCATGATTAACTTCATGATCGACTTTTTTACGGAGGCGAACTTGTTTCAAATTCAAAAGTATCTCTACTACATCCTCGCTTACCCCCTTGATAGTAGCAAATTCGTGATCCACTCCCTCAATCTTCACACCGGTAATTGCATACCCTTCCAATGAACTCAATAAAACGCGACGCAATGCATTACCAATAGTAACAGCATAACCGGGTTCGAGCGGACGAAATTCAAATTGTGCTTCGAAGTCAGTTGCTTTTTGCAGGATAATTTTATCAGGTTTCTGAAAATTTAAAATGGCCATATTG
Source organism: Chitinophagaceae bacterium (assembly GCA_036494065.1). Lineage (GTDB taxonomy): Bacteria > Bacteroidota > Bacteroidia > Chitinophagales > Chitinophagaceae > VBAU01. The sequence goes on along the minus strand of DASXOT010000230.1, from coordinate 9,880 downwards.
AATATTTAATTTTTGTTTTAAAATTTTTGGATGCAACCTAGATGAGTAATCAGTGATGAGTACTCATTACTCACCATTCATTACGTTATTTGCTGTACAATTCCACGATCAGTTGCTCCTTAATATTTTCAGGCACACTTTCTCTTTCCGGATAGGTAATGAAGGTTCCTGACATTTCCGTTTCATTCCAGTCCAGCCAGCTAAACTTTTGGTTCTTTCCGCGAAATTGACTGGTAACAGAAGCATTGCCCTTACTTTTATCCTTCAAACCGATCATATCTCCCGGCTTCAGGGAAAAAGAAGGCACATTGACCACATCGCCATTAACCGTGATGTGTTTATGACTTACCAACTGGCGTGCCGCGGGGCGACTTGGTGCAATACCCATCCTGAAAACTGCATTGTCAAGACGAGCTTCCAGTAATTTGATCAGGTTATCACCGGTAGCGCCTTTACGACGGGCAGCTTCTACGAATGTTTTACGGAATTGTTTCTCCAACACTCCGTAGGTATATTTTGCTTTTTGTTTTTCACGAAGCTGAAGAGCGTACTCTCCGAGGCTTTTACGCTTGCGCGTAGCTCCGTGCTGACCAGGAGGATTGCTGTTCTTGCCCAGCCACTTGCCATTGCCCAAAATGGGCTCACCAAAAATGCGGGAAATCTTGGTCTTTGGACCATTGTAACGTGCCATAATTTTTTTTCATTTCAGTTTTTTTAGAACCGGTGAGCTGATCGGTAAAAAACTGTAAAAAATTAATCAGTCACCCTTTGTTTAAATGAATCAATTTGGCGATTCAATATGTATATATACAAGCTTTGAGTTTTGAGCTGCGAGCTTCGAGACTTACCTCGTAGTCCACTGCTTATAGCTGGAAGCTTTTACTAAACTCTTCTTTTCTTTGGAGGCCGGCAGCCATTGTGCGGTAATGGCGTTACGTCCTTGATCATCACCACGTCAATACCGGATTGTGCAATAGCACGTATGGCGCTTTCACGACCAGCGCCTGGACCCTTTACAAACACATCTACTCTTTTGAGGCCTGCATCAAATGCCTTTTTTGCGGCATCAGCGGCTGCAGTCTGCGCTGCATAAGGAGTGTTTTTCTTTGAGCCTTTAAAACCCATCTTGCCGGCGCTGCTCCAGGATATCACCTGGCCGGATTTATTAGTTAAACTAACAATGAGGTTGTTGAAACTCGCTGTAACATGGGCATCCCCATAGTTATCAATTTTCACCACTCTTTTTTTTGCCGCAGCTTTCGCGCTGACCGGCTGTTGTTGCTGTTGTGCTTTTGCCATAGTTACTTTGTGAGATATTTTTATTTCGTCGCTGTAAGCTTTATGCTACATGCTTCAAGACATTAGCTTGTAGTGTATAGCTTATGGCTAATAGCCGAATTCTATTTCTTCGGTGCTTTCTTTTTGCCGGCGACTGTTTTACGTTTGCCTTTTCTTGTGCGGCTGTTAGTTCTTGTACGTTGACCGCGGACGGGCAATCCTTTACGATGACGCATACCACGATAACAGGCGATGTCCAACAGCCGTTTGATACTCATCTGGACTTCAGACCGCAATTGTCCTTCTACTTTGAATTCTTCAGTGATTGTATTACGAATAGCATTCAAATCGTCATCATTCCAATCATTTACTTTTTTATCCCGGCTGATATTATTCTTGTCAAGGATGTAACGAGCAGTAGACGGCCCTATTCCGAAAATATAGGTTAGGCCAATTTCTCCTCTTTTATTTTTTGGTAAGTCTACACCGGCAATACGAGCCATAATTGTTTTGTTTATTGTTCATCAAATTCGTTGCTCTGAGCTTCTAGCTGTGAGCTACGAGCATACGGCTTCTAGCCTTGTCTTTGCTTGAAGCGCGGGTTTTTTTTGTTAATCACATACAGCCTGCCTTTGCGGCGAACTATTTTGCAATCTGCACTTCTCTTTTTTATGGAAGCTCTTACTTTCATATGCCTGATTTTTGTTGCTCGAAGCTGTTAGCCAAAAGCCAAATGCTTCTCACCTGTATCTAAATATTATTCTGCCTCTTGATAAATCATACGGACTCATTTCAACACCTACCTTATCACCTGGCAGTATCCGTATATAATTCATTCTCATTTTCCCTGAAATAGTAGCCAGTATTTCGTGACCATTTTCCAACTTTACCCTGAACATTGCGTTTGAAAGCGCTTCTATGATAGTTCCATCTTGTTTAATCAGGGGCTGTTTAGACATACTATTTTTGGAGGCGCAAAGATAAGCGTATATAGCTTAAAAAAGAAAAAACGGGTAGGAAATTTACCTGTTGAAGGTCAAAAAAGGGTTGGTTTTCAGAAATTAGGGGTTATGCAGGCATTTCGAGAGGCACTTTTGTCATTTGGAGATGCAGGTTTTGTAATTGGTGCACACCTAAGGGGTGATTGAAATGTCTCCGGTCTTCCCGGTACCACATTTCAATATTCGAAAAATCGCCTTCGCGCGGCGTTACGAGTCTAAAAGCGCCCTTCATATATTTTATTCCTTCCTCACCTAGCTCCTGCTTTTGAAAACCCAGTTTCAATAACTGCTGTTCATCAACAGGGATCGTTTGCATCTCCTCCGGGGCGTACCAAAATTCCTGGATACCATTGTCAACAAGCGCCTGGTGTTCCTCATGACTAATTTCTACAACGGTTCCTTCTCTTTCAATTCCATCATCATTTACCTTAATGATATCCCCGGCTTTTAATTCTCCAAGTTTAAGCATGGCAATTGGTTTTTAGAAATTCAATTTACAAAAAAATTTAAACCCATTAATCATTCCACTATTAAAGTTAGCTAATCTACACTGGCAAGTCCGTACTTCGGGCGTAGAGTAATTGAATGAGACAAGTTGATAAAGACTTTTGAGTCCATTGAAGAATGGAAGGAGCTAGGAGCGTTTTCGATAATTGATAACGGCCCATGTATTAAGGCCAATAGCGAAACCGAGAGTAGTCAGCAACTGGTATCTGATATCGGAAAGACTGCTGCCCTTTAGAACAACCATACGGATCACTTCAATGAAATAGGATACCGGATTAAACTTTGTAATGATCCTGGCCCAACCTGGCATACTGTCGATGGACGTATATAGCCCACTGAGTAAAACGAAGATCATCATGATAAAGAATGAGATCAACATGGCCTGTTGCTGGTTGTTGGCATAGGTTGATATCAACAACCCAAGGCCAAGAACTGCTAACAGGTAGATAGCCGCAAAGAGGTAAATGGTTAAGAAACTGCCGGCAGGAACAATGCCATATACCAACCAGGCGATGGCAAATCCAATCGAAAAAACAACCACGCCCAGGCACCAAAACGGAATCAATTTACCCAGAACAAAATGATATTTTTTGATGGGCGTGACATTGATTTGTTCAATGGTTCCAATCTCCTTTTCCTTGACGATATTAATGGCTGTCAGGTTAGCTCCAACCATTGTCAGGAGCAGCACGAGTATCCCCGGCACCATAAAGAGTTTATAATTCATCGAGGGATTGAACCAATTGGAATAGGTGATATCGATATTTGTTTCAGGATTGAATCGGGGAAATTGGATCCATTTTGCCCGTACTTCACTATTATAATCGTGAATGATGCTTTGCAGATAGGCGCTACCCAGGCCAGCCTTCACTCCATTGATAGCGTTCACCGCCAAAAAAAGTTTTGCTTTATCTTCTTTGACCAGGTCTTTTTCAAAAGCCGGGGGTATCTCAAGAATAAGATCAGCTTTGTCTTTTTCTATTTGCTGCATGGCGCCATTGTAAGAAGGAGAATAGCTGGTCAATATGAAGTAACCAGACGATGTGATCTTGTTGATCAATTGCCTCGAATATTCTGAATGATCATGATCGGTTACTGCGAGCTTGATATTTTTTATTTCATAATCAGCAGCCCAGGGCAGAACAAGCAACTGAATGATCGGCATGATAAAAATGATCCGGAGTATCCCCGGATCCCGAAAGATTTGCCTGAATTCTTTTTGTAATAAAAATTTCAATGTTCTCATGCCAGCCTGATTTTAAAATTCTTGATTGCGAGACCTAAAAAGAAAAACATCATGCCCGCCAGTATTAGTGTTTCCTTCCAAATCGTTTGCAATCCGGTTCCTTTGAGCATCACTGATTTTACAATAGTATAATACCATTTAGCAGGAACTATGTTTGATACAATCCGAAGTGGCAATGGCATGTTTTCTACGGGAAACATGAACCCGCTTAACATAACCGTTGGAAGAAAAAGCGCAACTAATGAAATGAACATAGCCGTTTGCTGAGAGCCCGAACCAGATGAGATGAGCAGACCGAGCGATAAAGAAACAAGCGTAAACAAAATGCTTTCGGCTGAAAGTAACAGCAGGCTCCCGTGAATAGGAACTCCAAGCACAAATACACTTAGCACTAAAATGCTAATAATATTAATGGCTGACAGCAAGAGATAAGGAACAGCCTTGGCAATTACTACCATCAATGGACGCATTGGCGATACCAGCATCACTTCCATGGTGCCCATTTCCTTTTCCTTGACAATTGTGATGGCCGTCATCATAGTACAAACAAGTAATAAAACCATGGCCATAACCCCCGGAACGAAATTGTAGGCGCCTTTCAATTCAGGATTATACAACATCTTGATTTCTGAATCGATCGTGTAGGGCAGTTTTCTGTCATTCGTAATTCGTTGCTGGTAGTCCGCAATAATGGCAGCGGCATAGTTTGTCAGCGTGTTTGCTACATTTGGATCTGAAGCATCTGCGATCAATTGCACCTGCGCTTTATTGAAATGCTGAAGATTATTATTGAAATTGGGTGGAAAAACCACGACAAGTTTCACCTTTCCCTGCTTAAATACCTTCTCTATATCATCATATGAAAAAAGATATTGGCGTATATTAAAATATTGGCTCGATTCAATTTCCTGTATCAGCGAAGTGGTAGCAACATCTTTAGATTGATCATACACGGCAATACCCGAGTCTTTGACTTCATTTGTCAATGCAAACCCGAAAATGACGATTTGGACAATCGGCATACCCAACAAAATGAACATGGTCCGCTTGTCACGGAATATGTGATAAAATTCTTTTTTTACAAATGAAAGGAATTGCTTCATTTTATCATTTTGGATTTTTGAAAAGGGGGGAATTGGGAAATTTAACGCTTTGCGACAGCGAACAATTTCCCAATTTCCAATCTCCTTGTCTCTTAATAATTCATTCACTCCTGGTCGCCTTCCTCGCCAATTTTAAAAACACATCATTCATTGATTTTGCTTCATAAGTTTTCTTTAACTGCGACGGTGTATCCAATGCGTCGATTCTTCCATCAACCATAATGGAAACGCGATGACAATACTCCGCTTCATCCATATAATGGGTGGTCACAAAAACGGTAATACCCGATTCGGCAGCCTGGTAAATCAGTCCCCAAAATTCTCTTCTTGTAACCGGATCGACACCGCCGGTGGGTTCATCTAAAAAAACGACTTTAGGCTCGTGAAAAATAGCCACCGAAAATGCAAGTTTTTGTTTCCATCCCAATGGCAACGATTTTACTAATTTATCGGCCTCAGTTTCCAGGTGAAGCTGTTTCAGAATAAATGCGGTTTTCTCTTTTATAAATTGATCCGTCATTCCATAAATACCGGCATAAAATTTAATATTCTCTTTCACGGTCAAATCCTCATAAAGGGAAAATTTTTGACTCATATAGCCAATATTTCTTTTGATCTTTTCATTTTCCTTATAGACATCAAAACCCGCCACCATTCCTGTTCCGGATGTAGGAAGCGACAAACCGCAAAGCATTCGCATAGCAGTCGTTTTTCCTGCCCCATTGGCTCCGAGAAACCCGAATATCTCTCCCTGAGTCACTTCGAATGAAATATGGTCCACAGCAGTGAAGTTTCCAAACCGCTTAGTGAGTTTATCAGCTTGTATGACCTTATTATCGTTCATCGTTCATTGGTTTTTCATGAGTGCCATAAAACAATCCTCAATGTCCGGCTCAGTCCTTTTCATTTCGACATCTTTATTGGATTGCTGTAAATAAGTTTTTAATTGTTCCTCGCTAAAATCGTTCTTCATTACGGCATGATGATATTCCCCGAACGGATAAGCATCTTCTGTTTGATTAAAAGCCTTTAGTTCATTTAGCAAATGCAGCATATTGGAAGCGCGCACCGCCATGATGGGTTTTTTAAATTCATCAATAACACCCCTCGGAGTATTGATCGATAATATCTTCCCTGTCTGTAGCAACGCCACGCGATCACAAAGACTGGCTTCATCCATGTAAGGTGTAGACACCAGGATAGTGATGTTTTGTTCTCTGAGACGTTTTAGCATCTCCCAAAATTCTTTTCTCGATACGGCGTCAACGCCGGTTGTAGGTTCATCTAAAAACAAAACTGCCGGCCGATGAATCAATGCGCAACTGAGTGCCAGCTTTTGTTTCATTCCTCCTGATAAGGCGCCCGCTCTTCTATCTTTGAATGGTTCAATCTGTGAATAGATGTCTTTAATAAGATCATAGTTTTCATGGATGGTTGTTTCGAAAATAGTGGCAAAGAATTCAAGGTTTTCTTCCACGCTTAAATCCTGGTACAATGAGAATCTTCCGGGCATATAACCAACTCTGCTGCGGATCGCCTTATAATCTTTTACAACATCAAACCCGTCTACTGTCGCCGTTCCGCCATCTGCCAGCAGCAAAGTTGTAAGTATCCGAAATAAAGAAGTCTTGCCAGCACCGTCAGGACCTATGATCCCAAATATTTCTCCACGGTCAACGCCGAAGGTTATGCCCTGCAGGGCCTTTACCGTATCCTTCTTTTTACCGTAGAACTTGACGAGATTATTTGCTATTACTGATTGCATAAATTTCAGGCAGTGTTGAACTTTTAGCCATGAGCTAACCGGCCCAGGGCTGGCTGCTCGTAGCTGTCATTTAAATTGTACCTCGCCATACATTCCTATTTTGAGGTATCCATCGTTAACAACTTTTACTTTGATTGCATATACCAGGTTGGCGCGTTCTTCTTTTGTTTGAATAGTTTTGGGTGTAAACTCCGCTTTATCGGATATCCATGTTATAGTTCCCAAAAGCTTCCTGTAATGATTTTCACCGCTATCTATTAATACAGTTACTGACTGTCCCAGTTTTATCTGTTGTAGTTGGTCACCGGTTACATAGGCTCGCAAATTCAATGTTGTAAGATCTGCGATTTTGTATAAGGCTTTTCCTGCAGATGTCACTTCACCCGCTTCCGCATATTTTGTCAGGACAGTGCCATTAATCGGGTTGGTAATATTTGTTTTTTGCAATTGCTCGTTCAACTGTGCCACTTTCTTTTCGAGTGGTTTTCCCTCGCTAAGAATACCCCGGTTTTGAGTAGCAACATTTGTTTTTTGAACATTGATTTGTTGCTGGGTCACATCCATTTGCTTTTTTATAGACTCCACCTGGTAGCTGATATCATCCAGTTGTTTTTTTGTCGCCGCATCTTCCTTTAACAGATTTTCGATCCTTGCCTGCTCATGAAGTAAATTATCCAGTTGCGTTTGTTGCACGGCCAGCTGATCCTCTAACATCTTAATTTGAGGAGTAACATCGGAGGTTTTTTCATTTAATGCCTGGATGCTCGCCTGGGTTTGTTCTTTTTGAAGTGCGAGATCGGTAGGGTCGATTGAGCCCACGATCGAATCCTTAGGGAGTTTTTGTCCCTCGGAGATATTGAAAGAAAGAATCTGACCCGTAGCTTGTGCCGATACTATTACTTCATCTGTTTCAAATGTCCCGGAGGCATCAAATTTATTGTCATTATTATTACAGGCAATCAGCAGTAAAATAATTGCCTGAGTTGCTATTCTTATGTTCATAAATGAAATTTATTGTTTGCCTAAAGTGGTTTGATAATTTATTTCAGCTTGTAATAATTGAACCTCGTGCGTGATCAGGGACTGCCTTGCCTGGTCTTCTTCATTTACTTCCCGCAAATAATCATCGGCAGTGATCACACCGTTTTCCAGTTGCGCCACTGCGGCCTGTTTCACCTGCACACGCAGATCAATAATAGCCTGGTCAGTAGCAACAAGTTGTTTGTATTTATCAATCTCAGACTCCTGTTGTCGCAGTGCCGTGCTTGTATTGAGCAAAAAAGTTTGTCTTTGTACGTCTACTATCCTGCGGTTCACATCGTTCAATTGCTTCTCTCTTTTCGACGTGTATAACCCTCCCAATGACCAGTTAAATCGTACACCCGCTATATAAAACCAATCAAATTCATTTTTAAGAAGATTCAAACCTGGTCTACCATAGCCGCCCTGGGCGAATAAGCTTGCCTTCGGCAGATTCTTTGCATCGATCAGCTTATTTTGCTGATGGATTAATTCAGATTGATTTGTGAAAAGTTTCAATTCGGGCCTTGAAATGGTTGAGTCGGCAGCCAAATTGATAAGAGGTTTTTCCAATACTACCGATTCATCGAGTTGTTGATTGATAAATAATGCAAGGGTTTGGATCAATCCTTTCCTCGTTGCCCTTAATTCAATCACCCGTTGATCCGTTTGAAGTAGCTGAGCCTTTAATACGTTCAAATTTGATTTAAAAGCTACTCCATTATTTACCTGTGCCTGTACTTGTTTAAGCCCGACCTGCAAATCCTGTTTTACTAAATCTGTTTGTTTGATTTGTTCATCAATAAATAAAACTCCCAGGTATAGTTGGTTGATCCTGTCCTTTACCTGGTATAGCTCCACTTCAACTTGCTGCTGCTGTACATCGGCATTCAATACGGTTGCCTTTTTTTGTTGCCTGATTACACCCCCGTCATATATTGTCTGATTCAGATCGGCAATCGCTTTGTATTGGTCCTTTGATGGTGGTTGAATATTGATACCGGCAAAAGAAATGTTTAGGCCGGTAACTTCGGACTGATAAGTGGCCTGGCCGCTCACTGTAAACTGCGGTAAGTATCCTTTTTGAAAATTTTCAATGGTAAGATTTTCCGTCTGTTTAACCAGCTCCTTTTGTTTAATAGCGGGGTAGTTTTTTTGAGCCAGGTCATATGCTTGTGAAAGTGTCAGCGGGTTATTTGTTTGGGCTGATACCTGCCCGGCAAACAATATCATCAGCATGAACCATTTTTTCATAAACTCTTTATTTTTTGATTGCGTCGATAATAAATTGTGCTAGTTCTTTTTTTCGTTGCTCCAGGATTTTGTCAAATGTGGGTTTATCGATATTCACGATTATCTGGAACATGGGTCGGGCCACAAAAGGGAAAACACAAAGTGAAATAATGTTGAGAAGTAACTGGGATGGATTAATTGGCTTAATAACCCCTTTTTTAATTTCCGATTGAATTGAAGCAAAAAATTTTTCTACCGGCGGCCTGCGATCACCCATGATCCGTTTAATAAATATTTCGGGTTGCCGGTTTACTTCGTTTAGAACAAAAATGGGGAGATAGGGAGTTTGTCTCATCTGGTCTATGTATTCAGAAACAAACATTTCAATTTTTAGAAAAAGGGACTCGGTTGACTCAAATATTTTTACGAGCTTCGGAAAAAAGCCCTGTGAAAGTTCTGAAAAGATCTTTTCAAATAACTTCTCCTTATTCCTGAAATAATAATGTAACATGGCCTTATTGATGCCCGCTTCATCGGCAATATCCTGCATGCGCGCCCCCGCCATCCCCCTTTTTACAAATACTTTTTTTGCAGCTTCCAGTATCCTCACTTCCGCATTTTCGTCCTTCTTCATGTTAACCAGTTGATTTAACCAAATGGTTAACAAAGATAATATCAAAATAAATTTGAGCAAAAAAATAAAAGGAATTAAATTCTTTTGGAGTTG
>DASXOT010000229.1:0-2518 GCA_036494065.1 Chitinophagaceae bacterium | reverse complement strand
ATTGTCAATGACCACAACACGCAGAGAAGTGTGATCCCAAATTCATTTTTATTGTAGATCAGAATTAATGGAGTGTACGTGCCCGCAATCAGGTAATAAATACTAATGTGATCGAATATCTTCAAGGCGCGTTTGACTTTTTCATGCTGAAAGCCATGGTATAAAGTAGAAAAAGTAAATACCATCAGGAAGCAAAAGCCATAAATGCTTGAACCAATTATGCCGTTTAGATTGTCGCCTTTTACGGAAAGAGTAATAAGAACGGGGATGGAAATGATGCCGAACAATATGCCAAAGCCGTGCATAATACTGTTGACCAATTCCTGCTTCAATCGAATATCGGGAGTTAATGTTTTCATAGCGGTCAGGCCACTAGCGACCTCACCGCTATAAAGCAAAATAACTGCCAAAAGAAAATTTAAACTCCGACTGATAAAATGGTATTTTATCGTCTCTTTTTCCTCAAAAAATTTAGGTAGATGGTTAGACCTATTATAATTAGAAAGCTGACGAGTGTTGCCACATCAACAATAGAAGGATTTATGTTCTTTCCACTGATCTTGTCCGCGTAATATTTTATAAAAGAATTGGGAAGATTGCTTTCTCCCAGTTTAGCTTTTACCCGCCATTGCCATTCGGTAATCGGGCAGTAGCCCCATCCCATCCAAATGCCCAGTATAAACCACGAAAAAGCTGTTGCCGCAACCGTGATTAAGTGCGCCCTTCTTGTTTTTCTCCAGATCCAACCAAACAGATTGAAACCAATCAGCAGGAAATGAGCGGCGGTTAATGTTATATCCAGAAATGTTAACAATCAGAAAAATTAAAATTAAAAACGCCCTGATCATTATAAAGCAATCAGGGCGTCATCAATTATTTCGCGTGCAATGCAATATTACCGATTCAAGCGCATCGCAATCCTAGAAATTGATTTTCTTTAAATAGTCTGCATCGACCTTTGCACAACCCATTTCAGTAGTATTATCATATCGCTCCTGCTCGACGATATAATATTCCACTCCATTTTCCTTTGCCGTTTTCAGGATCTTGGGAAAATCGATGCTTCCTTCTCCAAGATTACACGAGGCATCTTCTTCCGTCGAACCCTTGATGCGATCTTTCACATGGCACAAATGAAAGCGGCCTTTATATTTCTTCAGCCACTCTTCAGGGTCCTGCTTCGCAGTAACTACCCAATAAATATCCATTTCATAGGTGACGCTGTCTTTGTCACTGTTCGCCAGCAGAATATCAAGAGGTACCTGGCCATCGATCGGTTTGAAGATCGCCCAATGGTTGTGGTAGCCAAATTTTAAACCATTCTTTTTACAGATTTCACCACATTGATTAAACCTGTCGGCAAGCTTCTTATAATCATCGACCGTCTTCGCACCGCTTTCCGAAGGGCTGATCAGAAATTTCAACCCAATAGATCCGGCATCGGCTGCCTTCTTTTCAAAACTGTTATTATAAATGTCGTTGCAATGACTCGAAATCGCAGTCATTCCCAGGCCATCCACATATTTTTTGAATTCGGCAGGCGTCATTCCCCAGAACATTCCTTTACCGCCTTCGAAGCTTTCGATTTGTTTATAGCCATCGTCCGCTAATTGCTTCAATACACCCTGAGGATCTTTTGCAAGCGCCATCTTTACCGTCCACAGCTGCATACCAAACTTATCCAGTTTAGCATCCTCTATCTTATCATTAAAAAGTTTACCTGCCAACGGTGCAGCAGCAAAAGCTGCAGCAAGACTGCCACCCATTTTTAAAAATTCTCTGCGTTTATAATTCATAGTAAAAAATTTTAACCACCAAGACCGGCGTATGATTTATCTCCCGGTTTGTAATCAATGCATCCATCATAATGACCAGGCACCGGATTATAACGCAAGGCCTGCATCATTCCTTCTTTAGACGTAAAGTATCCCCACAACGTAAGCTGTTTCATCAAAGAAAAATAATGGTTGGGCGTTTTATTATTTGGATCATTCGATTCCGCTCTTTTCTTCTGATGTTCTTTTGCGTCCTTATCCAGGGTCACCAGGAAATCATGACGTTGCTGAGAGGTGCCCTTAACAAATGAAGTTCCATACTTTTTGTTAAAATCATCATCTAACTGTTTAATACCGTTATGGAATGTTTTCTGATCACCTTCCTCATAACAGTCATTTACGATCACTGTCATGAACTGGCCAACTTTGGCATCTTTAGCACCTGGTGATTTTGTGGCAGGAAGAATCGTGTCAGCCACTTCATCGAGAAAAGGAATATCATCTTCGCTGAAGGTGGATCCCCCAACTTTTGTTTCCGTATTCTTACAACCTGTCAGAAATACTTCGGCCCCCACAACAGTCCCGCCGGTTAAAACAGCGATCATTTTTAATAATTCTCTTCTATCCATATGTACTTTTTTTTATTTCACGCAAAGTCGCAAAGAGCGCAATGGCGCAAAGTTTTATCGATATCAAATTATTTCCTTATTGTCTTTTAATCCTTCCAATCTCAAGTCTATAGA
>DASXOT010000228.1:0-7027 GCA_036494065.1 Chitinophagaceae bacterium | reverse complement strand
AACACACCAGCGAGAAAAATTCTAACTGAAGCGAAATACAAGCCTAAATAATTTGTAAAAATAAACGCGAAAAGCGACTGCTTACATCTAATTGGTCTTAAAGGGAACAATCATTTCAAATTCGGGGATATTTACTTCAAGCAGTTTGTTGTTATTCAGATTTTCCATTTGATAAGTTCCCCGCATTTTACCCATTTCAGTTCTTAAATTGCAACCACTCACATATTGATATCGCTCCCCCGGCTGCAGGGTGGGCTGAACCCCAACTACTCCTTCTCCTTCTACTTCACGATAGCTGCCATTGCTATCAAAAATGTTCCAGTGACGGCGATGCAATTTTACGGGAAATGAATTGTGATTTTCAATGGTAATGCGGTATGCAAACATAAACTCTGACTGCAATGGGTTGCTGTAGTCAGGCTGGTAAAACGTTTCAACGCTCACCTCAACTCCTTCAGAGATCATGCTTGTCATCAGAGGCGCTTTACGTAAAAGTATACAAACAAATTGAAAATGAGAACATCGGCAATTTTAAAATGATTCTTATCAATTTCATAAGCTGCCACGATTTTCGTTTTTTGATATTTTCAATACTTTCACAGATTAATCGTTGAAATTAAACTTATGAGAATAGCTGTAGCTAAAGGCGATGGAATTGGCCCTGAAATAATGGATGCTGTGCTGAAAATTTTCATTGCAAATAATGTTCCCCTGGAATATGAGCTGGTCGAAATGGGCAAATGGGTCTTTGACAAGGGCTATAACAATGGCATGACGCCCCAAGCCAAAGAGACAATCGAAAGCCTGGGGTTGCTTTTCAAAGGGCCTATGGAAACCCCCAAGGGAAAAGGTGTGAAGAGTATCAATGTGACTGCCAGGAAAACATGGAACACTTATGCGAACAAAAGGACTTTCCAAACATTGCATGGGGTCGATACTGTATTCAGCAAGGCAGGTATACCGGTAGACATTACAGTTGTGCGGGAAAATATTGAAGATACTTATGGTGGCATTGAGCACATGCTTACGTATGATGTTGCGCTTAGTCGTCGCTTTATTACGAGACCCGGGAGCTTACAGGTAATACGCTACGCATTTGAAATGGCTAAAATAAAAAATGCTAAGAGAATTACTTGCGGTCATAAAGCCAATATTATGAAAATAACTGACGGTCTGTTCCTCGAATGTTTTTATGAGGTGGCAAAAAAATATCCGGAGCTCAAAGCCGACGACGTGATCGTAGACGATCTGTGCATGAAACTGGTGACCCGACCCGACACATTTGACGTCGTTGTACTCACCAACCTCCAGGGAGATATTGTGAGTGATCTTTGTGCGGGCCTTGTAGGGGGACTCGGTTTTGCACCTTCCGCCAATATTGGTGATCACATTTCAATTTTTGAAGCTGTTCATGGGACCGCCCCCGACATCGCGGGAAAGAATATTGCCAATCCGACTGCATTATTGTTAAGTGGACTTTCCATGCTTGAGCATGTAGGCCTTACCGAAAATGCCGCGATCATTGAAAATGCTTTGCTCTGTACCCTGGAAAGCGGTGTGCACACCGGGGATTTTGGCGATAAAACAACACCATCGTCAAATACAACCCAATTTGCCGAAGCAATTATTGGCAACTTTGGCAAAAAGCCAAAAATCAATGCAAAGAAAGTAATCCCCAACATGCCCGGTACACCCACCCCGTTTAAATTGTTGAAGAATCCGATGATGATCTCAAAGGAGACAGTGGTTGAAAAAATTGTAGGCGTTGATTTTTTCATTGAGTCGGAAGAACAACCTGATGAAATAGCTAAAAAATGTCAGCGACATGCTGGCGTAAAATTCAAACTTATTAATATCAGTAATCGAGGCACCCAGGTGTGGCCAACGGGCTCTGTTTATACTAATCTCGTCAACCAATATAATGTTCGCTTTGAAAGTCTTGATGATGACGAACTTTTCCAGCAGGATGTTATAGGTCTTTATGTGAGTATGAGCGGCAATTTTAAGATTTGCTCTCTTGAACTTCTAAACATGTGGGGAGATAAACGGGTTTATAGCCTTGCACAGGGGCAATAAATCATATTTATCATTCGACGGGTCAGATTCTTTTTGACTGCGAGTATCCATTTTTAATTAGCCATTTCAGCACTTTCTCTATTTGATCTCCCTGGACAATGATTTCACCATCTTTAGATGAGCCGCCGGTTCCGCAGAATGTTTTTAATTTCTTTCCCAGGTCTTCCAGGTCTTCATCAATTCCGATAAAACCTTCGATCAAGGTTACTGCTTTTCCTGCTCTTTGTTTTGTGTCCAATCTTATCCGCAATTTCTGTTGAGCTGCCCCTGGCGTTTTGAGATTTTCATTTTCCTCTTCAAAACGAAAATCAGGATCTGTACTGTAAACAAATCCCCTCTTATCGGGTTTCTTTTTGCTCATGATTTAGCCAAAATGTAAAATTAAAAAAAACAGCTCTAAGCCACAAGCTGTCAGCTGCAAGCTCATTCAAGTCAAAATTCAAAAAATTAAAAATGCAAAGAATGCGCGAACCTGGTATGCCTCCAATTTTTTTCATTTTTCATTTTCATCCAACCTGCGCTTTCAAACTCAAATCTAAACTCTTCGCCTGGTGAATTAGTCCACCCACACTTATAAAGTCCACGCCTGTTTTAGCATATTCTTCGATATTTTCGAGATTAATCCCCCCGCTAGCTTCGGTTTCAAATTCATCATTGATTATTTTTAAAGCTTCACTGATTTGTAACGGCCTGAAATTGTCGAGCATAATCCTAAATACCTTTCCTTTTCCGAACGCGACTACTTTTTTAACATCATCTATCGTTCTACTTTCTATCTCTATTTTCAAATCGGGCCGCATCATATACACATAATGGTACGCTCTTTCTATTGCATTTTCCAGGCCCCCGCAATAATCGACATGATTATCTTTTAGAAGGATCATATCGAACAAACCAAATCGATGGTTGACACCTCCGCCTATGCGAACAGCCTCCTTTTCAAGCAGGCGAAAGTTAGGCGTCGTCTTTCTTGTGTCTAAAATTTTTGTTTTGTATCCATTCAATCGGTTAACATATTGCCGGGTTAAACTGGCAATACCACTCATTCTCTGCATGCAATTCAACAGCAGGCGTTCGCATTTTAAGATCGTATGGACAGAGGCTTCGACTTCAAAACCAATTTCGCCGGGATTTATTTCGTCTCCATCTCTTTTGAAAGAAATAAAATTTGCAAAGGGCTCTTTTTGTAAAAAAATCTGTCTGGCTATTTCTATTCCGGCTAACACACCTTCTTGTTTTATCTTTAAAATTGCCTTACCCTTTGCATCTGCAGCAATACATGACAAAGTAGAATGATCACCGTTACCAATATCTTCCTGCAGTGCTCTACTAATCAGTTCATGTAATTGCTCATTAAAATTTATCATACCACAAAAATAAAAAGCCTTCCGAACGCGAAAGGCTTTATTTAATGCATTCGGTGAAGAGCTAATCGACGGATTGAAAGCGAATAGCCTTGACGTAATCTTTGCTGTCTTTCACTTTCATAAAAACTGTTGTACGATAATTGCCTGATTTTGTCTGCAAAGTACCAACACAGTACTGGCCGCCATTCTGATCGCCTTTATGTTTTACCTCAAATGATTTTACTTCATTGTTTTCAAAAAAATCTTTCAAAACAAGAACGGCTTGTGCTTTACTGTAGTTGTTACTTTTGTCTGGCAACGTCAACTCCACGTTGTCATCCAAATACTTTCCCAGTTCATTTGCTTTACCATCTTTTAGCGCTCCTATCACTTCATCCAGGTTTGATGTCTGGGAGGTGAATGAGACCATTGCAAGGCCCAAAAAAATCGTAAGTGTAGAGATTATTTTTTTCATATAGTGCCTTTTCGCGATAGTGGGAATCGAAAAATGTGCCATAGTACTGGATTTTAAGGACTACTAAAATAATAAAAAGAATAAGCTTTTCACAGAGGTAACAGTCAATTCGTTAAATAAAGTAGTTTTACAAACTTTAACTGGGTAATTACTATTCAAAAAGTATTTTTAATTAAAAAGCCCTTGCCAGGGCGGAATTTATAAATATCTGAACGTGATGAACAATAAAAAAGTAATCCTCATTATTATGGACGGCTGGGGCCTCGGAAAAGTTGCATCGGCTGATGCAATTCAACATGCTAAAACACCATTTGTTAGTTCGTTGTACCATCAATACCCTAACACTACCCTAACCACCTGTGGCGAAGTAGTTGGCCTGCCCGATGGGCAAATGGGCAATTCAGAAGTAGGCCATCTTAATCTCGGCGCAGGCAGAATCGTGTACCAGGAATTACAAAGGATCAATGTAGCGGTAAGGGATGGTTCGTTTGTCAAAAATGAAAATCTACTAAGGGCTATAAAACTGGCAAAAAGAAATCAAACGAACTTGCATTTACTTGGACTTGTAAGTGATGGCGGAGTACACTCTCATATCAATCATTTGAAAGCCATTATTGACGTTTGCAAAAATGAAGATGTAAAGGACGTATTTATCCATGCATTTACTGACGGCAGAGATACTGATCCCAAAAGCGGGTTGGGTTTTATCAAAGATCTTATGGCGCATTTAAATAAATCAGTTGGAAAAATTGCAACGGTGAGTGGCCGGTATTATGCAATGGACAGAGATAAACGATGGGAAAGAGTGAAATTGGCTTATGATGTCATGGTGAATGGCAAGGGCGAAATGGCAACCGATGCTTTGCACGCCATTGAAAATTCGTACGCCAGTAACGTTACAGATGAATTTATAAAGCCTTGTGTGATCGTCGATGAAAATCAGCAACCACTTGCAAAAATCAAAGACGGTGACGTTGTGATCTGCTTCAATTTCAGAACTGATCGCTGTCGTGAAATAACGCAGGTATTGACTCAAATGGATTTGCCGGATTTCAATATGACTAAGCTATCGCTCGATTATACAACGATGACGGAATATGATCATTCATTTAAAAATGTACATATTGTTTTCAGTAATGATAATCTTAAAAATACTATTGGCGAAATCCTGGAACAGCAGCATCTTAAACAAATTCGTATCGCAGAGACTGAAAAATATCCTCATGTAACTTTCTTTTTCAGCGGGGGTCGCGAGGTTCCCTTTGAAGGTGAAAAAAGAATTCTAATTCCTTCTCCTAAAGTAGCCACCTACGATCTGAAGCCGGAAATGAGTGCTAATGAAGTGACAGAAGCATTGCTTCCGGAAATCAAAAACAAAACGGCTGATTTTATTTGTCTGAATTTTGCCAACGCGGATATGGTAGGCCATACCGGAGTTTGGGAAGCGGCTATCAAAGCTGTGGAAACAGTTGATAAATGTGTGCAACAGGTCGTAACGACTGGGCTGGAAAATGGTTATACCAGTTTTGTAACCGCAGATCACGGTAATGCCGATTACATGATCAATGAAGACGGCACGCCCAACACGGCACACACGCTAAATCCTGTTCCATTATTTATCATCGGTAATGACTGGAAAGGGAAAATAAAACCGGGAAAGTTGGGTGATATTGCGCCAACTATTTTAACGATCATGAATATTCCAATTCCCAAAGAAATGACTGGCGATATTTTAATAACAAATAATCCATAATGTTTAAAAAAATCCTGCTGGTATTTTTGATCATTTTAATAATCATCCAGTTCATCCATCCTGCCAGGAATAAATCAGCGGCCCGGCAACCCGGCAATATTTCAAATGAATATGCTACTCCTGCCAGGGTAGATTCAATCCTGGCAAAGGCTTGCCTGGATTGTCACAGCAATAACACCAGGTATCGCTGGTATTTTAAAATTCAACCGGTGGACTGGTGGTTAACCGATCATATCAACGGTGGTAAAGAAGAATTGAACTTTGATGAATTTACCGACAAGCCCATTCGCTATCAATATCACAAACTTCAATCTATGGTTGACCTGGTAAAAAAAGGAAAGATGCCTTTGGATTCTTACCTGTGGATACACAAAGATGCAGTATTAACTGATCAGGAGAAGGACAGCTTGGTTAATTGGGCAGAAGGCATTGTAAACGACATGAAGTCTAAATATCCTCCTGATAGCCTTGCCAAAAAACAGGTTCAGCAGTAAAATGAAATAGCGTGAAGCGATAAATGTGAAAGGGGCAACGAACCTTCTCCCTGTTTATGTTCGCAGGCAAGAACAGCCTGGACTTTTTTGTGAAAGAAAACTTAAGTTTTTACAATCCTGTGCAGCTTTATAAAGCAAAAATTGTCTAAATTACAGGCAACCAAAGGGAAAGTATGACCGAGGAAGCCATTTTAAAAGGCTGTTTGCAAAACGATCCAATCGCACAAAAGGAACTGTACAATCGCTACAGCCCTAAAATGCTGTCGGTCTGTTATCGTTTCGCACACAATCGGGAGGACGCAGAGGATATGTTACAGGAGGGCTTTATTAAGATCTTTTCACAAATGCATACGTTTGGCAACCGGGGCGCTTTTGAAGGGTGGATAAGGAGAATCGTAGTACACACCTGTATTAACATTCTCAAGAAGAATAAGAAGTTTAATGAAAGCGTGGACATTATCCACGCCACAGCAGTGCAGGTTAGAGAAGAAAGCGTGCCTTCAATTGTTCAGGCAAAGCAAATTGTTGAATGTATCAGAATGCTACCCGTTGGTTATCGAACTGTTTTAAACCTGTATGCAATTGAGGGGTATAGTCACCGTGAGATTGGTTTAATGCTGGATATAGAAGAAAGTACAAGTCGTAGCCAATACACCAGGGCAAAAGCGATGTTAGAAGATATATTAGTTCGAAAGAAAATCATGCAGAGACCAAAAGAAGATGTAGAGTGGCTGGCTGCCATGAAAAGATAAATGATCCTGATCCCTAAATTGCTGACTGATTTATGGAGAGAAATTTTAATAATGAGTTTGAAAGGTTTTTAAAGGAAAATGCAGATCAATACCGGATGTATCCTTCCTCCAAGGTGTGGAATGGAATCAAT
>DASXOT010000227.1:0-1752 GCA_036494065.1 Chitinophagaceae bacterium | reverse complement strand
ATTTTAGTTCACCTCGATTGAAGCGCAGCATTTGCTTGCTTACACTGGCATTCCACAATGGCACTTTTGCATTAAACCCCTCTGCGTGTTGCCCGTTGATGATGTAATTGAGGTCTGTTGCAAAATAAAATCCTTTGGGCATCTCCCAACTGATGTCTGCGGAATACTCCTGATTTAGGTATTCTGAACTTCTTGTTCCCTGAACAGAGTAGTGAGATTTGGAATAGCTTACGCCCGCACTCAATGAAAAATTTATTTTTTCAATGGGACTCATGTCCAATCGCAGGTTTGGACCCATTGTAACGGTATTTATTTTATTCGTTTCCATTTTGCTGGAGGAATCATCGAGAAGCTGTTTGCCTTTTGCGTATGAAATATCTGAACTGATATCTAAAGATCCTTTCAAAAAATGAACGGGAAAACCATAACTCACATTAGCATTCAGGTTGTAAACGCCATTTACATTTACAGGCTTGACTGAATCTATCCCAAGACTGTTTATTTTATCGTAGTTAACGATTTTATTTTGCGTTTCCTGGGTATTTAAGAAGATAAAGAAGTTCCTGTTTTTAAACGGATTCAAGAAAGAGGCGTGCAAGTCGAGTGTATGTGTAAACTCCTGTTTCAACTCAGGATTGCCGAGTCTTATGTATAGAGGGTTGCTATTGTCGGGTAATGGTTGTAATTGCGTTACTGAAGGCTGATTGGTATTGGTGCTATAATTGATCAGGATATTTTTGAATTTTGAAAAATAATACTGAAACCTTGCCGTAGGAAGCATATTCGTGAAACTCTTTCGGATCACTGAATCTTTTCCGCTATTAACAATTGTTCCTTCCAGCTCCGATTGTTGCCAGGAAAGGCCTGCGGTATAATTATATTTTTTTGTTTGTTTGCGAAAGCGAATGCCGGCTGTGTTGTAACCATAGCTGTTATTGAAATCGTTGGTCAGTAGGCTGTTTAGCTGATCAAATTTTCCGCTATTTTGATCATAATCATAGGTGTGCCTGGAAGATGTGTTTACAGTATTGCTCTTTCCCAGGCTAAACTCCAATAAAGATCGTTTGAAAATTGGCTCCGTATATACAGCACGTGCATTATAACCATGAAGAGCACTTTCATTATTATTTATTTGGCTAATGGAATCGCGGCTGAGAAAGGCGCCTGCCTGGTCATAAAAATTGGTTAGTGAACGAAGTGATCCACTGCCATTATTCTCATTTAAGCTAGTGAACATGTTTATTGAAAATGTTCTTCCTCTTTTGTGAAATTTTTTTCTGAATAAAATATTAGTGTTCAGATTATATCCTTCATTGTTTACCAGGTTATCGCTGCTTCCATCGTTGATTCTTGTGTCTTGCAGAGAAGAAGTTGAGTATGATGATGAACTTTTGTTGTTTGTTTTCTGGTAACTGAGCGATGGTGAAATTTTTACAGAAGTAAATGAGTCAAGCTGGTAATCGACATTGAAATTCAGGCGGTGATTATTATTGAGGTTATCGGTGTATGAATTCTGTTTGTAAAGATTAGCCGGTGAAAAATATTGTCGTTGAATGGTACTTTGTGTAGTGGGATTATAGCGATTGTAAAAATAATTGCTTTGGAAATCAGTTTTTGTACCGATGATGTTATTGTAATTCACGCCGCCGCCAAAGGTTGTGTTAATACCTGTATTGTTTCCGCCAAGCAACCCTGCAATCGGATCGCTGGGGTTAAAACTGATATTGATATCTCCCCCACCCGATTTCAATT
>DASXOT010000226.1:0-4458 GCA_036494065.1 Chitinophagaceae bacterium | reverse complement strand
TTGCGGTAGGTCTTATGAACATAGCGATGCAGTTGCTTGTAAAACGCCGGCTGGTACGTATTCCGGAACATTAACGCCAATTCATCGGAATCCGTCCAGTTTGTTTTTTCCTTTAAATCTGCTTTTACTTTTTCATAAAACACCGTGCCGGGCAAGGGGTAAGAAACAGAAACGCCGATCTCGTAAGGCAACAATTCGTTAATCATCCTGATCGTCTTTTTTATATCTTCTTTGGTTTCACCCAGGTAACCAAACTGGATAAAGAACGAAGGATGAATTCCATGTTTCTTTAGCAGGCTTGTCGCTTCATATATCTGTTTTATCGTCGTGCCCTTATCCATTGCATCGAGTATCTTTTGGGAGCCACTTTCCGCACCCACCCAGGCGTTTTCACAGCCTGCCCTGGCAAGATCGCTTACGTAATCTTCTTGTACAAGAAGATCAGCCCTTACCTGGATCTTAAATTTAACCTGCAGATTCTCTTTTTCTATGAGATCAGCAAAAGCGCGCACCCAACCTGGTTTTAAGCCAAAAATGTCATCGCAAAACCAGATGTGGTCCATCTCAAATTTTTCCTTCAGCATTTTCAGTTCGCTGACCACATTTTCCGGAGAGCGGGAATTATAGCGATTGCCATATATTGGTTTTGCGCACCAATTGCATTTAAATGGACAGCCGCGGGTAGTTCCCATATTCATTGAGAAATAGCCCTTATGCTTCATCCACATTTTCCGGTAAGGCTCCATATCGACTATGTCCCATGCAGGGAAGGAGAGACTATCCAGGTCTTTCAGCACATTTCGCCGTGTTGTTTTTATAACAGCATCATTTTGTTTGAAGGCTATTCCCTGTATAGAAAGAAAATCTTTTCGTTGCTGATTGATCGCTTCCACTAATTCAGCCAGGGTTAATTCCGCTTCACCCAGTAAAATAAAATCAGCGCCTTCATTTAGATATTCTTCAAAGCGATCGGTAGAATCAGAACTCGATACGATAACTGTGCACCCTTTTTGTTTGGCAAGCTTTATCATACTGAATGCAGCCTCACGCATGTTGGTGAGACACATTTTTGTAAGATAGTTGAAGCCGTCATCGTAGATAATTACAAATTCAGGATTCTTTTCTTCAAGTACCGGAAGGATGGCCTCTGCATTTTCTGCAAACATCGAATCATGAAAGCTCACGTCATGGCCATTCTCGCGCATTAAAGAAGCTGCATATAAAGTTCCGAGTGGCGCGTAGGGTTGGCCTGTTGCCCATTGTTTTGGGTCAAAACGAAGAAAATAAGAGTGGGTGAACAGAAGTTTGCTCATACGGTATTGATTATATCAAAAAGGATTGGCGCGGGGTGGAAGATTCAGATAGCAAACGCATTTTACGCACGTACTATTTGAATCCATATCCAGGTTCCTTCTGAAATGAATGTTTTCTTTACTGTTTAAAATTTCTTCGAGGGAATTATCCCTGATATTTCCCATAGCAGGATGAAAAAAGCAGGGTCTTACGGTGCCATCTGCTTCTATCACTGTAGAGACCCAGGGTGCATTACATTTTTTATAGGGGAAAGGATTTAGCTCGTAAAAAGCTCCGTAATAATCAGGGATCTTTCGGAGTTTGACAGGGGACTCTGCAATAAAGCGAGTTTCAAAATCCAAATGATGATCTTCAATCAATCTTTCAACGATATTCTTTAACTCGGGTAATTCCATTTCATCCGGGAGTACTTCACGCTGGCGTGAGTCATTCCACAGAACTTCCCGATTGAACGCATGGCTACTTACATCCGCCGGTAAAAAACTGATTTGATCAAGTCCTATCTCCTTCGCACTTGCAATGATCGAATCCCAATGTCTGAAATTTAATTTATGAATAACGGTTCGCGCGGTTATGCGGAACGCCGGGTTATTGTCCTTGATCGATTGCACACCTTCTTTCAATTTTTGAAAAGCGTTCGGAATATTCCGGATCCGATCGTGGATCTCTTCATTGCCATCGAGTGATACGATTATATTATCCACCCATTGTAATAACTGATCTTTGTTTCTCTTCAAAGCAAGACCTGTCGATAATAAACTGATCTTGATGGTTTGCTTGTGAAGAATTTCACAGAACTTGAAAAAATTAGCATTTAGTAAGGCTTCTCCGCCCGACATCACGACTTCCCTTGTCCCGAATTTTTTAAGCGTTGAAAGCAAACCCCGGATATCATTCTCCGTTAGCTGCTTCAGGTTCTTATTGTCCTTCCAGATATCACACATTACACATTGGCAATTACAAGCGCTATGCGGCATCAGTATTACAATGGGCAATGCCCTGATGATATCCGTCTTTAGAGTACGATAGCGTTGAAAGCTGTGATATAGTGACTGCTTAACCATTATAAATACAAATCCAGTGAAAAGGTTTTTTGTTTTTAAGGAACCGGTTAATAATCTGATCGGGATTATAAAATATCTTGAATTTAAACGACTTCAATTCATCGATATCGTGATGAAAATAATGTTTTGCCATTTCCGATGAGTGAAGTAAGTCATAATATTCGGCAGATCTTTTGCGAGCCGCTTCCAGCTCAGTGGCTTTATAGAAAAAGGAATCAATAATATGTATTTCGCCGCCGGGCACAAGAAGGCGCAAGGCCTGTTCGATTATTTTATGCAAAGAAGAAAAATATTGCACGGAGGCGGCAAATATGATGACGTCAAATTTCTCAACACAGATCGGAGCATCTGTGATTTCGCAATTGATGAACTCAACGTTTTCGATATGATCAAATACCCGTTTGGCCTGCGCCAATTCAATCTGGTTAATATCGATGCCTGCCACATTGCTGCCGGAGATTTTCGAAAACTGCGCGGCCAACCAGCCATTACCGCAACCCACTTCAAGAATATTCAACACTTTTCTTTTGCCTGCGAGGTATTGAATTAATTTATTGGCTGAGTGTTCGCGTATCAACCATTCTTTGTAATGGGGATGCGACGGATGAATGTTCGGAAGCCATTTGACCTGTTCATCGTTGTACAGGCGATTCTCACGTCGTCTTATTGAAATATATTGCTCTTCAAAGTTATTGAATGCGATCATTGTATGGTTTCAATACTGTAAATGAAGTTTTTTTCAAGCACGTTTTGCTTTGTAAAAACGATATGCAATTCAAATGAATTTTTAGCTGCCATTGATTTCACCATCTCAATATCACAGCCATCGCATAACACCATGTATATTTTTGTTGCTTCATGGGTATAATCCTTCAACTGGCTGAATAGTTTTTGAAAATACTCACCATTTTCCCCACAATTCCAGGCATAATCTGCATAGGAAGATTGTTCCTTCTTATAATACGGTGGGTTGATAACGATAAAATCAAAACACTGCTTAGGAATTTCATCAAAGAGATCGGATTCAAGAACGTCAAGGTGAACATTGTTCTGCAAACTATTTTCATAAGTACATTCTACCGCCACTGGGTTAATATCTGTAGCCGTTACTATTGCTCCCTGTTTGGCGGCGAATATGGAGATCAGGCCACTACCAGCTCCGGGTTCGAGGAATTTTTTGTTTTTTAATGAGACATCCTTTAACTGCTTTAAAAGTAAATGGGTGCTAAAAAAGAAACCCGGGTGAAAAACCGAGGCGGGAATTTGCAGATGAATATCTTTATAATGATAGGTTCTTGTTTTTGAAAGATACTTTACCAGGAAGGGTTGCCAGGTTGAACCCACGATATATTTGATTGCATTTTTCATGATCAAAAACCTTCCAATTCAGGTTGACGGTATTTCCATAGAATTTGCAGGAGTTTTACTTCATAAGGTTTCCAATAAAAGCTCTTTTGATAGCGCAACGCGGACATTTTTCTTATAAAATTTCGCTTGAACTTATTGAGACGCAGATCCGTTACTGTAGGGTAGTAACCATTTAGTACCGTTTCAAAATTTTTTATTTTATCGATCATATATGGTTTTAACCATGGTGTCAGTGGATTGCGATGAAGATCAAAATTTTCCCATTGTGGTGAGATCCATTCATCGAGTGTTTTGGGGAAATGGAAACCAGCTTTTACAACGTCATGTGATAGTTGTGAGCCTTCTGTAGGCACAGGGCTGTAGACATAGATGATGATCTCGGTTTTGGGGTTTATCTCTTTTATCTCACGTATAAATTGAATATCGAAATCAATTTGTTTGTTCACTTCCTCTTCGGTGTCCGCAGGCGTGCCAACTACAAATGAATATTCCGGGATAATATCAAATTTAGCCATCCGCGCTGCGAAGCGTTTTATCTGCTCGCCTGTTTGCGTGCCGCCTTTATCCATTTTCTTCAACATTTCGTCGTTGCCACTTTCTGCCCCATGAAAGATCATTTTACAGCCGGCTTCACGCATGAGCGCCATTGTTTCATCGGAAAATTTATCGATCGTATCAATTCTTCCTTCGCCCCACCACACGAGGTTTTCAT
>DASXOT010000225.1:0-6880 GCA_036494065.1 Chitinophagaceae bacterium | reverse complement strand
AAAAAATCTTTCCTGTCCATAAGCAATGCATTTATAGTTACCTGATCAAAGTCAATGTTCCTTTTTGTTGTTTGGATCGATGCCCGATATCCGTATAATTTATTACGTAAATAAAAACATCTGTTTTTTGAGGTACTCCGTTTACGCGGCCATCCCACTTGCTGCCCATTGATGAACTTTTAAAGACAGCCTGGCCATAGCGGTTAAATATTGTCATGGAAAAATCATCGGGAACTTTCCCCAATGGGCCGAAATAATCATTGAGACCGTCACCATTAGGACTAAATGCCGTAGGCACGAACACTTCCGCATCGTCTAACACTACCAGTTTGAATTGGTCAGTGACCTTGCAACCTTCGGGTGAAATACTCGTGACGTTATAGATTGTTGTGGCAACAGGTTTGGCGACCGGATCGCTACAAAAAGTGCAGCTTAAAGTTGAATTAATATCCCAGACAGTTGTTCCATTGCCATTGCTGTGTAGTGTCAGTGTCTGGCCGGAGAAAATGGTGTCAATTTTTTTTAAGTTGTTTAATGGACTGGAAATTGGGACGGGCTTGTATTTAACAAGCGCGGAATCATTACCGCATGCATCTTCTAGCGTATCCGTTGTAGATATAAAACTGCTTACATTGCATACGGCCGAATCTTTTGTTTTAAAAATCGGGTCTCTGAATTTGATGATTCCAAAATCCACATCGCCAAGCCCCTGTGAAAAATCGCCGTCGCCTGAATCGGAATCTCCGGCTATGTAATATTCATTTACCGATGACTGGAAAATGATCGCATGCAAATTATCGTTACCGCTACCACCATAATTTTTCTTCCACACAACATTACCCGAACTGCTCAATTTTACTACCCAGTAATCTCCTTTACCTTTTGCGGAATCGACATCTCCGTCACTGGAATAGGAGATGCCGGCAACAATATATCCGCCATCTTTATCGGTTATTACTGAATTAGCATATTCCGCATCTGTGCCACCGAGATCTTTTTGCCAATTCAATTTTCCCTGTTGGTCAACATTGAGTACCCAATAATCCTGGCTTCCTTTTGCGCCTGTTACATCTTCGTCGTCTGAAGTTGTATAACCAGCCAGCGTAAGCGTACCATTGTTGCCGACGGTCAAGGAATAAGCAACATCATTTTGCGATCCACCATAAATTTTACTGAAAATCTTATTCCCATTTTGATCTAACGCCAACAACCATACATCATAGTTTTTTTGATTGGGTGGAATATCTCCATCGATCGAATTTGCAAAGCCCGCTGCAAAAATTCTTCCATTTATAATCTTAAAATCGAGCAATTCTTCATTCTTCGATCCACCAAAACACTTGCTCCATTGAAGAACGCCTGAGGCACTTATCTTCATTATCACAGCATCAGTATAGCCACCGATTCCATGATTACCGGTTATATCCCCGTCGTTTGAAGAAGATGAGGCGGCAATTAAATAACTCCCATCACTCATAATTGCAATTCGATTGCCCACATCCAGGCCACTACCTCCGTATCTTTTTTGCCATTGAAGATTTCCTTTCGCATCAAATTTCAATAACCAAATATCTTTTGTGCCACCATAGCCGGCTATCACATCACCATCGGTCGAATTGGTTTCTCCAAGAACAATATAACCTCCATCCGCCGTTTGCGCAACGTCTCGTGCGCTTTCGTACCCTGTGCCGCCCAATGATCGCTGCCACTCGATAGCGCCGCATTTATTTAGTTTGACTATCCAGAGATCCCAGTAATCTCGATTTGGGTGAATGCCTACCTGCTCATCTTTCGAACTGGTGTAACCAGCTGCAATTGTCCCTCCATCATTTGTAAACTGGATTGCGAATGGAACATCAACGGCAGAACCGCCATAATGTAATGCCCAATTTATTTTGGGTAATTGCGAATACACAAGAGGGCTGAATGCAAAAATGCAGGCGCAGAAATGCAGGGAGAACTTTGTTAGCAGGTGTTGGTTCTTCATATTGATATCGCCGAAAGGGAACAAGTATTATGCTAAACTCTCCAATGGAAATGAAAGCGGTAAAGAAAAGGTGGAACTAAATTGCATTTTGCGATTTTTACCGAGAAAGATTACTGCGATAAATTCAGTGGGTGATGTTTTTTACCTATAAAATAAAACTTATCGGACCAGCAACGTGGTCCCTTTCAAAAAGATCTGCTGTTGACGATCATCCGTATAGCTCAGCATCCACACATATACACCTGCAGGTTGTGGTGAGCCGCCAAATGTTCCATCCCATTTCCTGGTCCAGTCATTTGTTTGAAAAAGAAGACGTCCCCAACGATCAAAGACTTTGAATTCAAGGTGAGTAGCTTTGTATGCATTGAGGGGATAAAGAAAATCATTCAGCCCATCATTATTAGGAGTAAAAGCATTAGGCACTGCGATGTAACAATTATTCACTGATCGAATGATCTTTTGCATGGTGGCTTCACATCCCGCAGTGTCAGTAATTGATAAACTGATTGAGAAAAACGCACCATTTGGCGGATAATGTTGTGCCGTTGGATTTTGAAGACTGCTGGTGCTCCCATTTCCCAGGTTCCATTCCCAACTTTTAATTTGGCCAATGCTTGAATCTTTGAAAGGAACGATGTCTTCGGGGCAAACAATATCAGGCCCGCTGATCATCGCTTTTAAAAGACCGTTTCGCAAATTCACTACCTCATCTTCCGGCAATTGGCAACCGTTATTGTCAGTTACCATCACTTCATATTTCGTGCTTTTTGTTGGTGACGCCGTGGGGTCGCTGACCGCCGAGTTGTTTAATCCATCGGGTGGGGTCCAGCTATAGCTGACGCCTTCACTTGCATGCAAATGAACGGTGTCGCCATAACAGATAAATCTATCCGGATTGGTAACGGGGTTGACTCCAATAATTTTTACAAACTCACTGTCGACAACTTTACAGCCTCCAAAAGTTGTTATCTCAGAATAATACCATCCGCTGTCTGCCAATGAAGGGTGGTATACGTGAGGAAATGCAGAGTTGTCTGAAAAACCATTAGGCCCGTAAGTGTTGTATGTTGCTCCACCCGTCACGCTCAATTTTAAATCACCATTGGTGCATACAGGGGAATTTGTAGTAAACGAAAAATCCAGTGGGCGGCTGTCAACTTCCACCTTCATTATATTGGAGACATTGCTACAATTCTGATTGGAAATATCTTCCAATTCGGAAGTCCGTAGCCTCACCCAAAATGTATCGGGGATATTGAAGTTGTGAGACAAGTTGATGTTCGTTTCTCCTGGAATGTCTGTCCAGGTATATCCTTCATCCAGGCTTTGCTGCCATTGAAAAGCCGGGTTGGCGTACTGGTCCAAAATATAGTTAGGCATTCCGAAATCAAGATAGCCCGAATCGATCTTTGCATTGAGGTCTAAAGGCACATTCCCTTCGAAACAACTTCCTGTTATCCATCCACCGGGATATTTGGGAGAGGACACTCTGACGTCAGGCCCTATGGGCATCACGATGATGTTATCCAGTTCAAATGTTGCGGTACATTGTGGGCGGGCCGTAGATGGATTGGTAATGATCTTCACCACTACATCTGTATTTCCTGCCGGCACTTCAAACACGCCACCATAAAATGAAACGGGTGGCCCAGGCGGCATTTTGCTATAATAACCGTAGTACCATGAATAATTATCTTCTGATGATGATCCACCAACTCTGCCCGTTTGAAAACTCTTAATCAGTGTTCCGGAAGTGGTTTCAACATTAAAACTTAGATCGGGGTAAAGGCAACTTCCGAAGGCAACGTTATTGATGCCAGCCCAGAATAAATACTTGGTCTTATTACAAAGATTTCGGACAGTATCGGAAAACACGATTT
This sequence comes from Chitinophagaceae bacterium, assembly GCA_036494065.1. Classification (GTDB taxonomy): domain Bacteria; phylum Bacteroidota; class Bacteroidia; order Chitinophagales; family Chitinophagaceae; genus VBAU01. The sequence continues at coordinate 3,013 of DASXOT010000225.1, read as the reverse complement.
TATTCGTGAATGATCCATCATAGCTCACGATCATTTTGTAACCCGGCACAGGCTTAGTAGTTGGAAACGGACCAAAAAAAATATGACCTGCATCATTGTTTGAGAAAATGACGCTATAGGTGCCGGAGCCGGGCGGATTATAGGTTACATACTCAAAGTCAGTATGCCCAATATTAAGTGGTCCCGGGTTGGCCTTCCCATTTCCAAATGTTTCATTCAAACTTGAACTCCAGGGAATTGTCACATACAATTGAGCGATGCCGCTATTGCAACAAACACTGAGGGAAAAAAGGAAACAGTAAGTTTTCAAATTTTTTTTGAACACGGATCAATTTTTATTAGCAGCAATGGCGGTCATAAATTTCAGGCTCAGCAATAGGGGTAAATTTACAAATTTACACGTGAATAGATGCTAATGAACGCGAAAGCACTCCAAAATGCCGCAGCCATAAATTATAATACCGTTTATAATTTATTTATTTCTTTTAGCATGCCATTTGCTTTAATCTTTAACTTTATTAATGGAAAATTTTATTAAATAACGAAACCCGCTTACAATGAAAAAGTCAATGATGACGCGATGCTTTACTTTAGGAATGTCTGCCATGTTGTTTTCTTCGATGATTTGGGCACAGGGCGATAAATCGAGCCGTCCAAGCCCACCTGCAACGGCAACCGGTAAAGCAGGCGCGGCTACGATTACGATCAACTACAGTAGCCCTGCAGTAAAAGGAAGAAAGATCTGGGGTGATCTTGTTCCTTATGACAAAGTTTGGAGAGCAGGAGCTAATGAAGCCACTATATTTGAAACTGACAAGGACATAATGGTGGAAGGAAAGCCTTTGAAGGCCGGGAAATATAGTTTGTACGCTATCCCCGGTGAAAAAGAATGGACCATTATTTTCAATTCGCAAACAGGTCAGTGGGGTATAAAAATGGACGGTTCTACAACCGAAGATCCTTCGAAAGACGTACTCCGCGTAAAAGTAAAACCACAGAAATCCAAAGCTTTCCAGGAGAGAATGAACTACACTGTCAGCAAAAATGATTTTGCTCTTGTGTGGGAGAATGTGGAAGTGCCGGTAATGATCAAATAACAGGAATGTACGTTGATGTGAGCGATTAGACGCGAATGGGTGAACGCAAATAACGTTAATAAGTAAACGCGGATTGAATCAATACTGCAACATGCAGAGTTTTCAATTCGCGTTTATTCGTTTTAATTAGCGTCCATTAGTGTGTGCCAATTAGCGCTAATTCGCGTGTCTCCCATTCGGGCCCATTCGCGTCAATTAGCATTTACCTTGAATGCAAATACTTTTCTCACTGGTTTTGAATTTCGATAATTCAGTTCTAATCCGTTTACATATTCATAGCCATTTTCTTTAAGAATGGAGATGAGTTCTTGATTGAGATAAATTCTTTTGTGGCACTCCCGGTGCAATTCACCACTTTTTCTGGCAAGTGTTTCGTCAATATAAAGAATACCTCCGGGCTTTAATTTGCTGGCAATATCTTCTAACATTTTTTTTTGGTAATTGAATTCATGAAAGCTGTTTATGATGAGTATTTTGTCGAACAACTTGCCGGGTAAATGAGTTTCTTTTTCAGTGCCAAGTATTAATTGATAAGTACAAGTCATTGGCTTATTTCGAATATCACCATAATAATTCCAGGCAAAGGCCGCCTGTCGGTCGTTTAAATAAGTTGAATCGATATCCTCGAGATAAAATTGTACGCTATCGGTAGTCGATGCATAAGCAGCTTCCCAATTACAACATTGTGCACCAATACTGGCGATATGCTGCCCCGCTTGAAAATCATAAAACTCAATTTCCTTCGCCTGTTGTTGACGCAGATCAATCATCGATTGATAGTATAACCCGCAATGCCCTTTGAAAGTCTTTAATTTTTGGGAAAAACATTTGTTAGTGCCGAGAAACAAACTAAACACTATAAAAAAATATCTTTTCATAAAAATTGATTGACAAGGTTATCCACAATTGCGGGATAAGTTTTTTACTATAACGAAAATTTAAATTAACTTTGTACGACCTCCATATCCCAGCATTCTTGGGATTTCTGCTGGTCAAATTTTAGTGAGAATTTCTGAATTTTTATTGGATTAAGAGTAAAAATTGACTTAGGTAAGCGTGCAACCCTGTTGGTAATAACAGCGACGTGGAAAGAATGTTGTGCGCTCAATCTCTATTTTTGAAAAGATCGCAGTTAAATCATTATATATGGTCAAGTACATTTTTGTTACCGGTGGTGTTACCTCTTCACTGGGAAAAGGAATCATCGCAGCCTCACTTGCGAAATTGCTGCAAGCCAGGGGCTTGAGGGTAACTATTCAAAAATTTGATCCTTATATCAATGTTGATCCCGGAACATTGAACCCTTACGAGCATGGAGAATGCTACGTAACAGAGGATGGAGCCGAGACTGATCTTGACCTGGGCCATTATGAACGATTCCTGAACATTTATACTTCACAAGCGAATAATGTTACTACCGGCCGTATTTATCAAACAGTGATAACCAGGGAGCGTGAAGGAGCCTATCTCGGAAAAACGGTGCAGGTGATCCCTCACATCACCGACGAGATAAAACGGAGAATGACAGAATTGGCAAATACAGGAAATTATGACGTTGTAATTACAGAGATTGGTGGCACCGTGGGCGACATCGAAAGTCTTCCCTATATCGAAGCGGTTCGCCAGTTGCAATGGGAATTACCTGAAGAAGATTTGTTGGTTGTGCATTTGACCTTGATACCTTATTTAAAGGCGGCAAAAGAATTAAAGACAAAGCCTACCCAGCACTCTGTAAAAATGTTGAGTGAAAGTGGAGTATTCCCGGATGTGCTCGTATGCCGAACCGAACAGCCCATTACACTGGAAATAAAAAGAAAGATCGCTTTATTCTGCAATGTAAAGCCAGAAGCGGTCATTGAAGCAGTCGACGCCAACACCATTTATGAAGTGCGGCTGATGATGATGCAACAAAAACT
>DASXOT010000224.1:0-8967 GCA_036494065.1 Chitinophagaceae bacterium | reverse complement strand
TGCTTAGCGAAAATTTGAAATGCACCCCCTACTACCACCCACCATTCACAAGTTTGGCTTATCTTTAGTTTTTCTAACTTTATTCGATTAATGAGGCCAAACGGGCTGATACAAAAGACCTTCGCGATCGTTTTCTTATTTTTATTCGTTCAGCGGATAGGATGTGAATTGTACATTCATAACTGGTTTCATACAAGCTATAAACAGTCACCATTATATAAATCAGATAAAACTCTTGTAACTTATTCATGTAACTGTATTGATGATTTTTCAATGCCTTTTTCTGGTGCCGACGATCAAATCGACCCATTTACCGTCACGCTGCACTCTACATTTTTTTCATCTTATATCCAACCTTCCTTCTTTCCCATTCTTTTGTTTAATTCACTAAGAGCCCCACCCATTGTTGTAACCTGAGCACTAAAAACGGGATGTTTTTCGTGTTTTTGATCAATGTATAAATTAAATTTTTTGTTATCGGAGTTCTAATATGAATATCTATGAATTGCAACGGGAGAGCCAATAAATTTTTACTGGTATTTTTATTATTTGCTGCCAGGATTTCCTTTTCGCAAGTGCCTGCCGATAGCACGGCAGCAGATTCTGCGCTTTTAAAACAAGTTGAACAGCAAATGCAGGGCAGTACAAACAATGAGTCCACGCAACCACCACAACAAACGCGCTCAAGTCTTACATTCAATCCCGATATAGGTGTGATCGGCGATTTCCAGGGTTCATATATAAGCAAGGGTCACAGAAATGTAGATGCCTATCTAAATGAAACGGAAGTTTCGCTGCAGGCAACAGTCGATCCATACCTGCGTGGAGATTTTTTTGTTTCTTTTAGTCGCGATCCTGTTACGGGCAAATATGGAGTCGAGATAGAGGAAGGATATTTAACAACCCTTTCACTGCCCGCTCAATTGCAACTAAAACTTGGCAAATTCCGGGAAGCCATTGGAAGAATTAATCCTACCCATCCGCATGCACTTCCCTTTATTGACCTGCCGAATGCGTACGTGAATTATTTCGGCGAAGAAGGTCTAAATGATGAAGGCTTGTCATTGAGCTGGCTCGTTCCCAACAAGAAATTTTACCAGGAAGTTGTATTCCAGGCTACCTCAGGACATTCGGAATCACCGACTTTTTTCAGAGGCGATAACAATCGTTTTATTTACCTGGGGCATTTCAAAAATTTTTTTACATTAAGTGATAATGCAACACTTGAATTGGGATTAACGGGTATTACCGGCCCAAACGATTCTTCGCGCACCACGGCGATTGCAGCTGCTGATTTGACCTATAAATGGAAGCCTGTGCAGATGAATACTTATCGTTCGGTAACCTGGCAAAGTGAATTTTATTACGGCCATGCAAATCTTTCAGATAATTTTTCCATCAATTCCTTAGGCTTGTATTCTTTTCTTGAATATCAATTGGCAAAACGATGGTTTTTAACAGGAAGATATGATTATGCTCAAAAACCTTATAATAAAAACATTGTTGAACAAGCATATTCATTAACTGCGGGTTGGTACGCAACTGAATTTTCAAAACTCGAGTTCGAGGGTAAAACCACTGATGATAATATTGAAAAACGCTTTTACCAGGCATGGTTGCGGTGGATATTTGTCATTGGCGCCCATGGTGCCCACCAGTATTAATAAAAAAAACTTTAAAGAAGATATATGAAAAGTAAATTGATATTTTTGGTCTCGTTCCTTGGACTTATTTCGGCGACAAAAGCAAATACGATCAAAGTGGTTACGACTACGATGGATTTGAGGAGCATCACTGAACTGGTTGGCGGCGACAAAGTCTCCGTATCATCTATTGCGACGGGTTATCAAAATCCACACTTTGTTGATCCCAAACCAAGCTATATAATCGGGCTGAGCAAGGCGGATATGTTTGTGACGGTGGGGCTTGACCTTGAAATTGGATGGTCGCCTCAATTAGTTGCCAGTTCAAGAAATACAAAAATCCAGAAGGGAGCTGAAGGTTATGTGGATGCGTCAATTGGGATTGGGCTCTTACAGGTCCCTACGGCTGCGAATAGGGCAGAAGGTGATATTCATATTTTTGGGAACCCGCACTACTGGATGGATCCGTTGAATGGAAAGGTGATCGCCAGAAATATTGCCAACGGTTTGGAAAGAGTTGATCCCGCAAACAAATCGACTTACGAAGCCAATCTGCAAGCCTTTTTCAAAAAGATCGATGATAAAATGAAAGAGTGGCAGGCAAAAATGGCCGCGTTCAAAGGCACCAAGATCATTGCCTATCATAATGAATGGGTTTATTTTGAAACCAGGTTCGGATTGAACGTCGTTGATTATATGGAACCCAAACCGGGGATCCCGCCATCACCATCACAACTTGTGAAAGTGATCAAAGAAATAAAGGCCGATAATATCAAGGTTATCATTTCATCGCCTTATTTTACCACCAGTTCCTCGGATGTAGTTTCAAAGCAAACCGGCGTTAAAGAATTGACGCTGGCCACTTCGGTAGGCGCATTTGATTCTATAAAAAATTATTTTGATCTTTTTGATTATGACATTGACCAACTAACTGCCACTTTAAAGTAAATAAGCGATCATGTTTGAATTGTTTCATCAGCCACTTTTTCTTCCGGCACTAAAAGCCGCCGTTATCACCGGCATCTTGCTATCTTATTTGGGTGTTCACGTCGTAGGAAGGGGGATTGTATTTGTGGATCTTGCATTAGGACAAATATCATCTCTCGGCGTAGCTTTTGCTGCTTTTATCGGAAGCGGGCTCACGTCTATTCCGTTGATCTTTACCCTCGGTGGGGCTATATTGATGTCGTTTATCAATATCCGTGATAAACGATTAAAGCAGGAAGCGATCATTGGGATATTGTATGCATTTACATCGGCGCTGACCGTATTGCTAATATCAAAAACACCAAACAACGATGCGGATGCCATGGGCGAGGTTTTATTTGGCAGCGTATTTTCTATTTCCGCCGAGACGTTGCGCACATTGATGATCATTTTTGCCTCTATCACCCTGCTTCATATTTTATTTTTCAAAAAATTTTACTCACTTACTGAATCCTTTGAAAATGGGGATAATCATTTGATCGGTATTTTCAATATTTGGAATTTTCTTTTTTACATCTCCATTGGATTGGCGATTGTTTTTGCCGTGAAGGCTAACGGAGTGATCCCCGTATTTTCATTTCTCATTATTCCTGCAGTGTCCGCAATTATGCTTACCAGGAATAAGTACCTGGTTATTGTATATGCTATAATAATAAGTATTCTGGGGAGCTATTTTGGCCTTACCCTGGCGCTTAAAAAAGATTTTACCGGTGGTCCTTCTATTGTTGCGATGCTGAGTGGGATCTTTATGGCGTGCTGTATTATTAAATGGATAAAGAAGTCGTTTTTCAAGCCGGCATAACGATAGGTAGTTCAAAAACCAATCTTATAGTGACTTGACTTTTTTCAGCAAACTCGTCCAGCTTCCCCCGTTGTGAATGTCTCTTACAACTCCTTTTGTTTTGAGAATTGCTATTGCCTGTTCTGATTCTGCATCGGAGTTGCCGCAAATAATGATAGGCTTTCTCATATGTCGGACGCGTTCGACATTAATATTCAGCCTGTCGATGGGAATATTGAAAGAGTGGCGAATTTTTCCCTGGTCAAATTCATTAGCATTTCGCACATCAATGATAGTAGCCCCCTGGCGCAAAGCCTCCCGTATCCTGCTATTGCCGATCCCGAAAATTGAAAGAAAACTCATTTCAGATAAAAGTTAAAAGCTAAAAGATAAAAATCCCATATACAAAAGATACAGAATATAGTTTTTTTCTGGGTCATTTTTCTTAAATAATAGATCTTAGTTTTTATCTGTTCACTTTTATCTTTTAGTTATACTGCGATTGCCTTCGTCTTCCTCTCTCCAATCTGCTGTCGCCACATGGCATAATATAAGCCCTTATCGTAAATAAGATTTTCATGATTGCCGGTCTCAACGATATCGCCTTTCTCCAACACATAAATTCTGTCTGCATGCATAATAGTTGAAAGCCGGTGAGCGATCAATATAGTGATCTGGTTGCCTTCACTTGATATGTCGCGAATTGTATCTGTAATTTCCTCCTCAGTTAACGAATCCAGTGCTGAGGTGGCTTCATCAAATAAAAGCAATTTGGGTTTGCGCAATAAAGCCCTCGCGATGGATAGCCTTTGCTTTTCTCCACCGGAAAGTTTTAATCCTCCTTCCCCTATTGTCGTTTCAATACCTTTTTCGGCGCGTGACAGAAGATTTTGGCAGGATGCGCGGTTGAGTGCATCCAATACATCCTCTTCTGTGGCAGTGGGATTCACGAACAAAAGATTCTCTTTTATAGTGCCACTAAAGAGATTTGTATCCTGTGTTACAAAACCAATTTGATTGCGGAGGTCATCAAATCGCAATTCAGTTTCATCTAAATTATTATAAAGGATCTTTCCTTCCAGCGGCCGGTACAATCCTACCAATAATTTCATTAATGTAGATTTACCTGCACCGCTGGGACCAACGAATGCGATGGTTTCTCCGACTTTTACATCGAAACTAATATTGTTAATTGCTTTTTGAGATGCCGTCTGGTGTTGAAAAGAGACATTTTTAAAAGATAACGTCCTGATGTTGCCAAGAGGTTTGGGATGAATAGGGTCCTTCTCGGGTTCTTTCTTCATCAGGTTATCAAAATTATTGAGGGATGCCTCAGCTTCGCGATAGGAGAGCAGAATATTACCGATCTCCTGCAAAGGCCCGAATACGAAAAATGAAAAGATCTGCATGGTTACCAGTTGGCCGGCATCCATATATCTGTGAAAGATCAACCACATAAGCATGAAAAGAATAACCTGTCGCAGCGTATTTACAAAAGTGCCCTGGATAAAGCTGATACTCCGGATCCGTTTTACCTTAGTTAGTTCCAATCCAAGTATTTTATAGGTATTCTTGTTCAAGCGTTCTACCTCCTGATGAGTAAGTCCCAAGCTTTTTACCAGTTCAATATTCCTCAATGATTCAGTAGTCGAACCGGCAAGAGCGGTGGTTTGACCAACAATATTTTTTTGAATAATCTTGATCTTTTTGCTCAGCAGGTTTGTGATGACGGTCAGCAAAAGAATACCGACCAGGTAAGCGATTGGTATTCCCCAATTAATGAAAATCGCTGCATAAACAAAAACAAATAACACGCCAACCAGCACGCCAAAAAGTATATTGATAAAATTGGTCATGAATTTTTCCACATCGGCTCGTACCTTGGTTAGTACCGAAAGTGTTTCACCGCTTCGCTGGTCTTCAAACTGATGATACGGGAGCTTCATTGCATGTTGAAGTCCATCTGTGAAAACCTTAGCGCCGAATTTTTGAATTACCACATTGAGAAAATAGTCCTGGAAATTTTTAGCGATACGGCTGATCATTGCCACCGTAATAGACGCTGTCAATAACCACACAATGCCATAAAGATGATCTACGTTTTTATTCTTGTTAATGAATTTAAGGTTTATAAAAAGATAGTCATGCCAGCTAAAACGTTGATCAGGGGCCGGTTTGACCTGGTGAAGGTTAGCGAGATTGATGAGCTTCCCAAAAATGATGGGATCAAATAAGGAAAAGCCAATATTGATTGCTGCCAACAGCAAAACAAGCCCTACCAGCCATCTGTAAGGTCTCAGGTACTTAAATAATACTTTCATAAGCGGAGTGCAAGTTCGGAAAAAAAATTGTGAGTCGGCGAGCGTGAGTCGTCAGCCGTCAGTCCCCGGGTTTCGATGTCCATAGTCCATGGTGATAGTCCACAGCAGCGAACCTCAGCAAGAAATGGTCTATGGGCTATTGTCAGTCGACTGTCGACTGACGCCTCACAACTGCCAACTGACCTGACGAACGAACAGCTGAAATCTTTTAATCCGAAGTGAGTGAATCCATTTTATTTACAAAGGCTGTTAACTGGTTGAAGAGTTTAGGCCTGGCGACATAGGCCTTCAACTGGCCGGTACCTGCCATATATGATAAGAGGTTATCGGGATGAAAACGGACAGGCTTCTGTTGTTCGATGAGTTTTTTTGCCGCTTCGAGAGTAATGCCATAGGCATGTGTACAGTCATGGAAACCGGCCTTGGCAATATGTCTTGAAATATTCACCGCATAGTAATTCGCATAGATCTGCCTTGTAAGTTTTAATTGTGAGTGAAAAGGGAAAGCCATATAAAGAACCTGCTTGAATTTTTCCCTTATGCCGCTGCTCTGATTTTTTTCGCAACCCAGGTATAATATCTCCCATTCTTCGGGCAGTTCCTGGATGATACGTGAAAAAAAATCAAGACTTTCCAATATGGGCAGGGCATCGTCCTCCAGCACCAGGGTTTTTTGATAATTATTTTGAACGATATCCTCATATATCTTCAAATGACCCAGGGAACAGCAAAGCATGCCCAACGAAATCTCTTTTGGCTTTTTATAAAATTGCTGATATTGTTCCGTTGTATAAAGACCCTTCTCCTTTAACTCATCCATTGAAACATATTTCTTATCCACTCCGAAAAAGAATTCGAAATTCAATCCACTCAATGTTTTCTTAATATGATCAATCCTATCGGTTAGACGAGGAAGTGACAGGACGTAAATCTTGTCGTAGTATTCATTTAATAGCCGGAAGCGTTCCTGCATAGGTAGCAATTACTACAAAGATAAATAACAGTTTATTTAAGAATTGTTAGATTTTAAACCCGCTCCCATGGCGGGAAATCAATATTTTTGAAACTCTGTAACTACCAGGTTTTTGCACAATTATTGAATGAATTTTAGCACAAAATATTTGTATAGGTCAGCTGGCATAGGAGATGTTTTATGGACAGAGCCGATCCTGAAAGAATTGGCTAAAACGAATAAAAAGGTAGTCTTATTCACCCAATTTAAGGAGCTTTTCAATAACTATCCCTTAACGAACGTCCGGGTAAGAAATATTCCACCTGGCTGGAAGAGGTCATTATTGAAATTGATGAATTTATTATCCAACAGGCAGACGTATCATAAACTTGATGGCATTTATGAGGCTCGTCCCAAAATGCATATTCTTCATGCTTACCAGCAGTATTTCTCTTTGCCGGTAAAAGATGAATACCCCGTACTCTATTTGGATACAGAAGAAAAAAAACCGATCGAAGGTTTGCCAAAAGATTACGTGGTTCTTCATCTCGATGCGAATGTGCCGTTGAATTATCGAAAAATATATGGTGTTGATTGGAATGAGGTAGTTAGTTATTTGCGATCAAAAAACTTACCTGTCGTTCTTACAGGCAACTATCATGAGCCTTTAAGGGATGCCATTTTGTTTAAAGGCTCCATCCGGCAACTTATTCAACTCATCAGCAATTGCCGTTTTTTTATTGGAGTGGATTCAGGGCCCAGCCATATCGCTGCTAGTTTGCATAAACCCTCGCTGATCTTTTTTGGTTCAGTCAATCCCGAGTTTCGTCATTTCCCCGGACTCTTTAAAGGATATTTCCTTCAGCAGCCCTGCGAATATGCAGGTTGCTACCACGAAGTAATCAGTGGCCGCGGACAACCTTGTAGACTGGTTGGCGATGAGGGTATTCCTAAATGCTCAGTACATACCACAGAATATGTCACCCGCTATATTGATCTTTTGATGGAGAAGCGATGGAGAGTAAAATGATTAGTTCTCCGCTACAAAACCAAGGCTATAACCGTCCGGGTCAGCAATATAAAACTCCTTGCCATAAGGCGCGTCACGAAGTGGTTGGATTATTTCTATCGCCCTCAGCGAAATTTCTTTGTATGAATTTTCGATGTCGTCGATTAAAAAGATAATATCGAGATCTTCGTTATTTCTCCTTTTCTGTTTTTCATCGGGTGAGGGCTGGCCCAGCTTGAAATGTATAGAATAACCATCCTTAATAATGCCTGCATAAAAATCCTGGTAACGAAAATCCAGTTCGAAGCCCAGTTGCCTGGTATAAAATTCAATAGAACGATCAAGGTCGGTCACTATAAATTGTGGGCTCATTTTTTTTATTCTGAAATCCGCTGTATTGTTCATGAATATATATTGTGAACGTGAAAATTTATTTACGATTTGAGGTTTGACGCCTATGCTCTTTCGAATCGACTAATATCATTTAATAAAATAGCAATTTATGAAGATATTAAGACCAGTTTTCATTATGAAAATATTTTGTGATCTTTTATTGCAGTTTGTGGCTCAAAGCTAAACTCCGTCTCAATCTAAAGGCATCTTCGTATATTCCGTGACTCTGTGGTTAATTTTAGCTCTGTGGTAAAATTTGTCAAAGAAAACACGGAATACACGGAGAACAATGAAGCAGGATCGGCAGGAAAAGTTTATATTTTCTTTTTTGACACGTAAAATAGTTTGTTTTTATAATCGAAGATTACAAATTCAAATCGTTCAAAAAATCCGAGACCGATCAATCTCTCACGAGCGAGATCATTCGTAGACATAACAACGGTAAAGGTCTTCTCATGGATTCGAATTGAATCCAGCGCTTCGATGTTTTCAAGAATGCTTTTATTTGTTGGGGTCGAAAATCTGAGATCCTCTTTTAATACTGCCCTTGTCTTGCTGGTGAAGGTAGTGAACTCCGCCTTTGGCAGAAGGATCGTCCCGTTGAATCCGAAATCCAGGTCGACATCCTCCGTTTTATTGTTCGGAAAAGTGACGGGGATCTTAATTCCATCGTCAGTATAACTCGAAGGAAATAACTCCGCCTGTCCGAGATCTTCCGGGGAATCTATGGTTGATGAAAATGTTATTTTATCTTTCTTGAAATTTATTTCCCACACGCCATTTGAGATTAAATTCTCACCAAAAACTCCTGTAGCCTGGTCGGAGATTTCATAAAAGGGAACGTTTTTAAATGTCACGGCACCTAAACTAATGCTATCGCA
>DASXOT010000223.1:0-4957 GCA_036494065.1 Chitinophagaceae bacterium | reverse complement strand
CAATTTGATCCTGCAAAAGTGGTGGCTATGTTTAACGTTGAAATGATCGGAACTGAAAGCAAATGGGGAACAAACTCAGCATATATCACCGGTTATGAAAAGACAGATATGGGCCAGATCCTTCAAAAAAATCTGGAGGGGACAGGTTTTACCTTTTACCCGGATCCTTATACTAATCAGGATTTATTTTATCGTTCCGATAATGCAACTCTTGCCCGGCTTGGCGTGCCGGCCCACACCATATCCACTTCAAAAATGGATAACGAGCCCAATTATCACAAAGTGAGTGACCAGATTGAAACGCTCGACATGACCAATATGGCAATGATCATAAAATCCATCGCCTTGAGTTCCCGGACGATTATTGCGGGAAAGGACACACCGGCGAGAGTGAAAGTTGATGAGTTGAGGTGATTGCTTACTTTAGCTTTTGCATGAAGAAAACCTTTCATTTTATATTCCTTTACATTTTTATTCAACCTCTTTCATTTGCAGTTGTCGCGCAGAATTTTGAAGATTCGATCAGGGAGGCCGACGCGAATCAAATTCTGAATTTTCTTTCCTCCGATGAACTGAAAGGCCGCGGAAATTTTACGCCTGAGTTAATACATGCAGGCCATTTTATTTCAGGCAAGTTTAAAGAATATGGGCTGCAGCAATTTCCGGGAAGCTTGGTTTTTTACCAGGCCTTTAATGCGGGCGACGCCAGAAGCCTGGATCGTGATGATCTCTTTTGGAATAGTAAAAGGCTGAAGCAATCCCAATTTTTTTTGCTGACTTCTGAAATGATACCTGGTCCAAAAAATTTAAAGGATTTCCATATAGTAGAATATAATGGCATAATCAATGATTCGATTTATTTAGCTCACTGGCTTGACACAACCAGTACTTTGATCTGGCTAAAACAAACTCAGCCAGCTAACTGGCAAAGTTCCTCAGAAAGTTTTCGCGACCCGGGCTTTCCGCCTTCAAAAGAAATTCTTTTTGTCACGGCACCTGATTCACCCTTGTCATTGGAAATAGCTACGAATACTGACTACCGGAAAAATGTTTTGTTCAACATCATCGGCGTTTTGCCGGGCAAAACAAAAGCAAACGAAATAGTTATTTTTTCGGCTCATTATGATCACCTCGGAGTCGGAGATCCTGAGAAGGGTGATTCAATTTATAACGGAGCTAATGATGATGCTTCCGGAACAACGGCGTTATTACTGCTTGCGAAATATTTTGCCTTGCGGAACGATAATGATCGTACTATTTTTTTCTGCGCATTTGCTGGTGAGGAATTGGGTCTTCTTGGCTCCACTTTTTTGGCATCAAAACTGAAACCCGATGGCATTAAAGCGATGATCAATATTGAAATGATTGGTAGAACAAATATTGCCGGAACTAATTCATTCTTCCTAACCGGAGCGGAATATTCTAATCTTGAAAATATTATGAGAACAAATCTCAGGAGCAGTTCTGTCAAATTACGTTCTGATCCCGGAACGGGCCATTTATTCCAGCGCTCCGACAATTTTCCATTTGCTTTGAAAGGTGTTCCCGCACATACAGTCATGTGTAGCGACGATGAGGATGGATGCTACCATAAACCATGCGACGAAGCAGTGCGAATCGATGTTCACAATATGACGACCGTTGTTAAAGCCATAGCATTAAGTAGCCTAAGCATTGTTAGTGGCAATGATACACCCAGGAGAATAAACCCTAATGATTTAAACAATTAGAAAAAGGTTTGTTGAACCTACAAAGCCTTAACTGGAACGGAATGCACAGCGGCGCTCATTTCTTTTATCAAAGAAGAATCTTTTTCGATGGCGTTACCTACTACAATTACATCAGCACCGGCCTTACAATTTCGGTAAGCTTTTTCCGGTTCAATAATACCGCCACCAACGATTAACGGCATCTCAATTTTTTCTGCAACAGATTGGATCATGGATTCGCTGATTGGTCTTTTAGCTCCACTGCCAGCATCCATATAGATTAATTTCATGCCAAGCATTTCACCTGCCATAGCTGTGCACATTGCTATCTCATTTTTATCATGCGGAATGGGAGAAGCATTGCTGATATAAGAAACTGTTGTGGGTGCGCCGCCATCAACGACCATATAACCGGTCGATAAAATTTCAAGGCCGCTTTGTTTTACAAACGGAGCGGAAACAACATGCTGGCCAATTAATAATTCAGGATTACGACCTGAAATGAGTGAAAGATACAGAAGGGCATCTGCATATTTACTAAGCTGTGTAGGACTTCCGGGGAATAATATAACAGGAATGGGACAATTGTCTTTGATATGTTTTACAACATCATCGAGGTGATTGCTGATGACAAGACTGCCACCAACCAGTAAATAATCCACGTTTGCAGCAATGGAAAGATCAATAAGCTCATCCAGCAACGAATGATTTACCTTATCGGGATCGATGAGGACTGCAAATGATTTATGTCCGTTCTTTTTTCCTTCTTCAAGCGATTTATAAATTTTCGTCTTCATCCAGTTCCTTTAGTGTACAAAAATGCAAAAAAACTGCGGCTTTAATGATTTTTGATAGTCAGAGTTTATTTTCTTGGTGGAAGAATGCTTGTTCACGGTCTTTAAAAATGCCATCATTACTTTTTGAAATCGGAAGTAATTCCCAATTCCACAATTATATTTTCCCAATTATACCATAGAACATTACATGTCGAACGGGTTGCTGAAAGAGCTGTTTGCAAATAACTACAAAAACGCGTGATAAAAAATTTTAAAGAACGAAATTTCCAAGGTTATGGTTTTTTTAATTTATTGTTTTCGTAAAGTTACTTAGTGGCAAGCATTTGAGCCGGACTATTTCTGGAAATACCAGTAGTTTCGGGTATCTTCAGCGATCGATTCAAAGAAATCCTTACTGGTTTTGGGTTTGAGAATGGAGAAAGGTGCTGTTTTGTATTTTTACAGATACAGGCGGAATTTTCCAAAACTTTTTTTAAAAAAGAATGTTGAAAAAAACTGAAATCCAATGCGAACAGGCATTTCAGTTGATTATCCACAATGTGTGAATATTTGATGGTTTGAAATAACTCATGATAAAAATACTTTCGTCATCACCCTCTACCGAGAGAGCTGTCAACTAAAACCCAACTAAATTCTTTTTAATTATGGTTACCAGAAAACAAAATTCCGCACGAAGCGGATTGCAGTTTCGTCGTCGCTTTACAAAAGAGGATGTAAATGTCTTCGATCAGTTTGAATATGATTATCGCACCAGCATCATACGCAATCCAAGTGGTGAGGTTGTGTTCGAGATGAAAAACGTGGAAGTTCCAAAACAATGGAGCCAGATTGCTACCGATATTCTTGCCCAAAAATATTTTCGCAAGGCCGGTGTGCCCCAGCCAGATGGATCACTGGGCCGCGAAACAAGCGCAAAACAGGTTGCTCACCGGTTAGCCAATTGCTGGAGGGTTTGGGGTGAGCGCTACAGCTATTTCGCGTCTGAAAAGGATGCCCGGGTTTTTTATGAGGAATTGGTCTACTCCATTTTAAATCAGATGTGTGTTCCCAATTCTCCTCAGTGGTTCAATACAGGACTATACGAAAGTTATGGCATCAAAGGAAAACCACAAGGGCATTATTTTGTCGATCCACTCGATGGGCAGCTAAAAAGATCTACTTCAGCTTATGAGCGCCCTCAGCCGCATGCCTGTTTTATTTTAAGTGTTGAAGACGACCTGGTGAATGACGGCGGTATCATGGATCTCTGGGTTCGTGAAGCAAGGATATTCAAGTATGGCTCGGGAGTTGGCACTAACTTTTCAAATCTTCGTGGTGAAGGCGAAAGATTAAGTGGTGGCGGCACTTCGAGTGGGTTAATGAGTTTTTTGAAAATTGGTGATCGTGCTGCAGGAGCTATTAAGAGTGGTGGCACTACCCGTCGCGCTGCAAAAATGGTTTGCCTGGATCTTGATCATCCGGAAATAGTTCAGTTCGTGAATTGGAAAGTAGAAGAAGAAAAGAAAGTGGGTGCTTTGATCTCGGCTGGTTATGCAAGTGATTATGAGGGCGAAGCTTACAAAACTGTATCGGGCCAGAATTCAAACAACTCTGTGCGTATCCCCAATTCATTTTTTGAAAGGTTGCAGAATGGTGAAGACTGGGAACTAAAAGGAAGAATGGATGGACGCGTAATGAAAAAAATCCCGGCAAGAGAATTATGGAACCAGATTTCCTATGCTGCCTGGCGTTGCGCCGACCCCGGCACTCAATACAATACCACTATTAACGAATGGCATACCTGCCCGGCAGGTGGAGAAATAAGGGCGTCTAATCCCTGCAGTGAATACATGTTCCTGGATAATACTGCATGTAATCTTGCTTCCGCTAACCTGATGAAATTTTATGATGCCACTGAAAATCTTTTCGATGTTGAAGGCTATGAATACAATTGCCGGCTTTGGACTACTGTGCTGGAAGTTTCCGTTTTAATGGCTCAATTCCCATCCAAAGAAGTGGCTCAACTAAGCTATGAATACAGGACACTTGGATTGGGTTATGCAAACCTGGGCACACTTTTAATGGTTAGCGGCATTCCTTACGACAGCGAGGAAGCACGGGCCATAGCCGGTGCGTTGACAGCGATCATGACGGGCATTTCATATAAGACTTCTGCAGAGATGGCTGAAGCGCTGGGAACATTCCCCCGTTATGAAGAAAACAGGGCAAGTATGTTGCAGGTTATGCGTAACCATCGCCTGGCAGCCTACGATGCAGATGAATATGAAGCGCTGAGTATAAAACCCCAGGGTATCAAAGCCAAGTATTGCCCGGATTATTTATTGAAGTCTGCATGTAAAGCTTGGGATGATGCAGTAGAACTGGGAGAAAAATATGGATACAGGAATGCACAGTCAACAGTGATCGCACCAACAGGCACAATAGGTCTTGTGATGGACTGCGATACTACCG
>DASXOT010000222.1:0-3399 GCA_036494065.1 Chitinophagaceae bacterium | reverse complement strand
ATTTTACTGCCCACGCGATTATAGATCACCCCCTTGATAATTTTCAATTGCGAGATTCTTCGGGCAAAAAATATCTAGTTGATTCAGCCCAAATATATGTTACTGCACTCGATGAGAAAGGTAATCAGATTTGGCAGACTGATCCATGGAAAGACAATGAATTAACGAATTACAGGACAAATCGTCCAAAAATTGTAAGCTTTAGATTCGCGAATAATAAATGGTCTCGTAATAAAGATGTGATTTGGATTATTTACAACAATACACAATTTGGAATATTAAATAAAGAGTCGGGAAAGTTTACATGGTTGGGTCAAATGTAATCATGTAATCCCAATTCAAATATGAATACTATGCTCTGTCCTTCGTAGTATCCTATTTCGAATTGGCAAGAAAAATCATAAAATATTTCTTCTCCGACGAGTTTTTTCTGATTCAAGGTTGGTCATTTGCAGCATTAGCAGGTATAGGACCGCTTAGTGGGACTTATGTAAGAGTGTATTCAGACGGCCACGTACACTTACCAGGCCTGCCTTGAAATCCACCTTATCTTTATTCGGGAGTATTGGTTGGCGGAGCATTTTCCGCGTTTAAGTTAGGCGCAATGATCACATGGAGCAATGCAAGTATTATCGATTCTTGGTCAATAAAATTCCTTCCCCGACGAGTTTCCTCCGATTTAGAAAAAACTCGCCTGTAATAGTATATTCCTTGATTCGAATCCAAATTTATTAAAGTATAATAGTACAATTTTGCCAATGAAAAATTTTCGGCTGTATAATAACGATCAGCCCTGGCAATTAACGAGTCGTTTTTTTCCAGTTGAGCTACTGGATATTGAAATTTGCGATATGAATTAGTGGCGCAGGAAATAAAAATGCCAGAAATAGAAAGAATGATCAATTTCTTTTTTGACAACATAGCTAAATGATGTATAGATACCGTTTTTGTGTGAAAGATAGTCAAGTTGGAGCGTGCTACATATATTAGTTCGACATTTGGTACTTAGATTACCATTTCTTATTATCAAATATTGTGTTCTTTGTGATGTACTTTGTGCCTGTCGTGATCGTTAGTTAATACTGTTCCGGGTTTTTATGGTTCATTGAAGTACCGCCCTCTTTCTCTTACAATATCAAAGTTTGAATAGAATGCGGAAGGCTGTTTGCCACTACTGCTTTATTGCCAATATACATCCTGTAAGAAAACTTCTGAGAAGTTGGATTCATTACAACGACCACTAATTTCCCGTTTGTATTCATGAATCCAGTGGTCAACAGTTGCGCCCTGTTGGATGAACTAATGATTCGTTTTGCTCCAGGCCGAATAAATTTTGAAAAATGACCGATGTAATAAAAAGAATTCATGTAATGCAATGTGCCTTCTTTCGTTTTTGCGTGAATGGGTGCAAAGCAGAAATTACCCACATGATTAGGTCCACCCTGCTCATCAAGTAATACATTCCAGTCAGTCCATGCAACAGCTCCGTTATTAAAATCATGGATCATATTAAGCGCGTATTCTTCACCCCATTTCCAGCTATCGAAAGTTTGCCAGCTAAAGGGAGAGTTGCATGCTTCGGTCAACAGCAATTCTTTACCAGGAAAACTTTCTGCTACTCTTTTTACATTTTCAAATTGCAGGCCGCCATTCCAGCTTTCATACCAGTGAAAACCAATGCCCCAGATATATTTCGCCGTTTGAGCATCGTTTAATAAAGTGGAAGCGCGCTGATACAACAAGTCGCGATTGTGATCCCATGCAATCAGCTTTTTACTGCTTAAATTATTTTTTTGAAGGGTAGGCCCCAGGTAATTCTTAATGAAGTTTTTCTCTTCCTCCGCCGTATACATGCACGATTCCCAGGTTTGTTTGGCCATAGGTTCATTCTGCACGCTTAAGCCCCATATAGGGATACCAATTTTCTCCAATGCCTGGATATATTTCACATAATAGTTGGCCCATGATTGATAGAACTCAGGTTTTAACTTGCCACCATGCAACATATCATTGTTGTCTTTCATCCAGGCGGGGGGACTCCATGGGCTAATAAAGAAATGAATGTTCCCTCCCGATTTTTCAATAGCTTTTTTAATAAATGGGATCTTGAATTTTTCATCATGCGCGATGTTAAAAGATTTGAGCTCCTTATCACCATCGCTCACATAAGTGTAAGAGTCGCTCGAAAAATCGCAACTATTCATATTGATTCTGCCGATAGTATAGCCAATGCCTTTTTCAGGATCAAAATAGTCCTGGAGTATTTCGGCCTGTTTGCCAGCCGGAAGTTTAGCAAAGGTTTCCGCCGCAGCGTCCGTAAGGGCGCCACCAATTCCTAAAAATGTTTGAAAACTATGTGAGGGGTCAACAAAAATGCTTGGCTGGGTTTCCATCGGTTGGTCAAAATCTGCAAAGGATAACGTATCCGTAACTGTTAATCGCAGGTTACTGCTGTCGGCTGTTGTATAAACAATTACTTTTTTACCTTCTGTGGTAAATCGGGTTTGATTTTGCGCATTAATGCAACTGAAAACCATTGCAGTGGAGCAGATTCCTAAGACAATTTTTCTCATAATTATTGATTTAAACGAACATGGGTCGCAACTATAGCTTGACAGATTAGCTCAGTTTTGTACTGTTGACATAGCTTTATTACCTGCCATCAAATAAAAACCTGCCAAATATCCTTTTTTTTTAATTTTCACGATCTAAAAAAATACATATGCGAATTCTTTTTTTTCTGACGGCAATTTTGTTTGCAATGTCGTCTATTGCCCAGGACCTATATATGCCACGTGACGTAAAGCAGGCTTTTAAAAATGAAACACGGTCAAAAGATGGAAAGCCGGGCAAAAACTATTGGCAAAATCATGCACGCTATACTATTTCGCTTACTGCAATGCCCCCTGACAGGAATATTAAGGGAACGGAAACGATCACTTACTTTAATAACAGTCCTGACACATTAAGAAACCCGAATATCAAACTCTTTTTAAACATTCATAAGCCTGGCTCCCCCAGGGACGGAGATGTCTCCGAGGATTACCTGACAAAGGGCGTGTCAATCGATGAGTGTAAAATAAACGGCCAAAAGATACAGGTAAGAACGGATCCGTTTGTTTTTGAGAACCTGGGTATTCGATTACCTAAGCCATTGCTTCCACACGATTCCATGCAGCTTTCTTTTGACTGGCACTATCAAATTTCATTGCAAAGTGGTCGAGAAGGTATGATTGATTCAACCACTTATTTCCTCGCCTATTTTTATCCACGTGTCGCAGTTTTTGATGACTATAATGGATGGGATAGGATGGCCTTTGTTGATTCACATGAATTCTACAGTGATTTCAATGACTATGATGTAACTATCACCGTTCCTAAAAATTATATTGTTTGGGG
>DASXOT010000221.1:0-6096 GCA_036494065.1 Chitinophagaceae bacterium | reverse complement strand
GTAATCAAATATGGAATCGAACTGGGCTCATCATCGCTTACTGTATGGCTGAGCGACGGATCCTGCTTCCCGGGGCAATTAAATTTTCGCAAGGCATTTCAAAATACACTGGAAAGCTTGGAGGAGATTTATGCCGCACTTCCCAGTGGCTGGAAGATGTTTGTTGAATACAAAGCGTATGAGCCGAATTTTTATTCCATGACCGTCGGCGATTGGGGCCAATCCTTGCTTTACGCAAACAAATTGGGTAGCAAGGCGTATACATTGGTTGATCTGGGTCACCATTTACCCAATGCCAATATCGAGCAGATCGTTTCACTACTATTGATGGAAAAAAAGCTGGGTGGGTTTCATTTCAATGATTCAAAATATGGTGATGATGACCTCACGGTTGGGAGCATCAGGCCTTATCAATTATTTCTGATATTTAATGAACTTGTCGATGGCATGGATGCAAGGAAAATGAATCATGCAACTGACCTTGCCTGGATGATTGATGCGTCACACAATGTCAAAGATCCATTGGAAGATCTTTTGCAATCAGTAGAAGCCATTATGATCGCTTACACACAGGCTTTGTTAATAGACAGAGAAAATTTGTCAGAAGCTCAAAGTGAAAATGATGTTGTGGCAGCGCAGGAAATTTTACAGACTGCTTTTCGCACAGATGTCAGGCCGCTGATAGCAGAAGCCCGCTTAAGAGGCGGTGGAGCGATTGACCCTCTTGAAATTTATCGAAATGAAAAAGTACGGGATCTTTTGATTCGTGAAAGAGGTACCAACACGGTTGCAACAGGACTCTAAATCGGTAATACAAAATGGCACTTCCTGTTATTGTCATATTTGATGTCGGTAAAACAAACAAAAAAGTTTTGTTGTATGATGAACAGTATATGCTGCTGGAAGAAGAATCTATTCAATTGGCCGAAACGGTAGATGAAGATGGTTTTCCTACTGAGAACATAAACGAGTTGAGGCAATGGATCAAGCAGGAGCTTTCCGAAATTCTTACGCGTGACGATATTTACGTAAAAGCCATAAACTTTTCTGGTTATGGTGCCAGCTTTGCCTACATTGACAAAACAGGAAGAACGATTGCACCCTTATACAACTATTTAAAGCCTTACCCGGAATATTTGAAAAAACGATTCTATGATCAGTACGGGGGCGAAAGCAAAATCGCGAAAGAAACTGCTTCGCCAGTGCTTGGTTCATTGAATTCGGGTATGCAATTATATCGGCTGAAATACGAGCAACCCCAGGTCTACCAGCACCTAAAATATGCTCTGCATCTTCCGCAATATTTGAGTTTTATTGTTTCCGGTAAACCGGCAACCGATGTCTCAAGTGTTGGCTGCCATACTAATTTGTGGGACTTCCAAAAACACTCTTATCACAAATGGGTTTACGCCGAAGAATTGTATCGAAAGTTTGCGCCGCTGCATCACGGCGACAAAATCACAACTGCATGGATAGGGCGTAACCGGATTAGAACAGGTATTGGCCTTCATGATTCCTCTGCTGCATTGATACCGTACCTGGCTGTCTTTCGTGAACCATTTATTTTATTGTCGACAGGTACGTGGAATATTAGCCTAAATCCTTTTAATCACAAAGAGCTTACGTATGAAGAGTTAAAGCAGGACTGTTTATGTTATCTCACCTATGAAGGCAGACCTGTAAAAGCATCACGCTTTTTTGCCGGCTATGAACATGGGCAGCACATGAAAAGATTGGGGGATCATTTCAATAAAGCGAAAGACTATCATGAATCGATTCAGTTTAACGATTTATTTTTTACAAATACAGGTTCACTCAAAGAGCGTGTTTTGCAAACTCCTTTTCATGAAATCGATTTGAATGAATTTCAAACTTATGAAGAAGCTTATCACTGGATGATGCGGGGTATTGTGAAGCAACAGGCAGAATCTACCGATTTAGTATTAAGGGATACTAAGGTCAAAAGAATTTTTGTGGATGGAGGATTTGGAAGGAATTTAATTTACATGAACCTATTGGCCAAGGCATTCCCTTCCATAGAAGTATACGCTGCGACAATTCCCCAGGCATCTGCGCTGGGCGCTGCATTGGCCATCCATCGATCGTGGAATAAAAATCCTTTGCCTTCGAATCTTGTAGAACTTCAGTATTATACAAACACAGAAATGAATTTTTCAATATAAATAATCATGAGAAAAATTATTTTGTCAATTACATTTTTTACTACATGTCAATGTTTATGGGCTCAGGTAAAACTGGTGAATCTTCTTTGTGAGAGCCTTTCCAATCCGATTGGCCTTGGGGAGACCCAGCCCCGGTTGAGCTGGCAACTCGTTAGTGCTAAAAGGAACGTTATTCAAACCGCCTATGAAATAAAAATGACAAATGACAAATCAACGATATGGAATAGCGGGAAAATTAACTCGGATTCATCGGTGCATGTATCGTATAGAGGTTCGCCACTGCGATCGGGCGTAAGATATTTTTGGCGGGTGAGAGTGTGGGATAATTCAGGTAAACCATCGGATTGGAGTGAAGAAGCCTCCTGGCAAATGGGGATGTTAAATGCTGGCGATTGGAAGGCTAAATGGATTCAAATTGGTTTTTCTGAAGATTCTATCAATCGTCCAGCCGATTTATTTAGAAAAGAATTCAAGGCATCTAAGGAAATTCGGTCAGCCACTGCATATATCACTTCACATGGCATGTATGAAGCCTGCATAAATGGAAAGCGGGTTGGCGATGCGTACTTAACACCCGGATGGACGAGCTATAACAAGCGATTGCAATACCAGGCTTATGATGTCACTAATCTTTTGAAGGAAGGTACAAACGCTATTGGTGTTACATTGGGCAATGGTTGGTATCGGGGATATCTTGCCTGGGATGGTAATAAAGATGTGTGGGGAAAAGATTTGGGTTTATTATTCCAGTTAGACATTATTTATAAAGACGGAAGCAAAGCGTTGATCGTTTCCGATGATTCCTGGAAATCGTCAACGGGAGCTATTATATACTCAGAAATATATAATGGTGAGGTGATTGATGCGGCGAGAGAAAAGAAAGGTTGGCGGGATGCCGGTTATGATGATGCGGATTGGAGCCAGGTTGTTGTAAAGAATTTTGATAACTCGAATCTTGTCGCTACGCAAAATGAACCGATTCGTAAACATGAAACGTTTACGCCGGTGAAAATAATCACGACACCAAAAGGAGAGCGGGTAATTGATTTCGGGCAGAACCTGGTTGGCTGGGTGATAGTAAAGGCAAGAGGAAATGCCGGAGATAAAATCACCATTTCACATGCGGAAGTTTTGGATAAGTATGGAAATTTCTATACAGATAATTTGCGGGCGGCGAGGGCGCAGGGAATTTATATTTTAAAGGGTGGAGAAGAAGAAATCTTAGAGCCGCATTTTACTTTTTTCGGATTTCGCTACATAAAAATCGAAGGCTATCCGGGTGAGATAAAACCAGAAGATTTTACCGCCGTAGCATTATACTCCAATATGGAACCAACCGGAAGTTTCAGTTGCTCCAATGCGCTTATTAATCAACTTCAACATAATATTCAATGGGGGCAAAAAGGAAATTTCCTGGATGTGCCTACTGATTGTCCTCAGCGTGACGAACGTTTAGGCTGGACGGGTGACGCGCAGGTTTTCTCACGCACAGCTTCATTCAATATGAACGTCAATAATTTTTTTGCAAAATGGTTGAAGGACGTAGCGGCTGATCAATTCAAGACTGGCAGCGTTCCATTTGTTATTCCCAATGTGCTGGGAGAAGGAGCGGGCGGTTCAACAGGTTGGGCCGATGTATGCACTATTATTCCATGGAACATGTACCTCGCTTATGGTGATAAGAAAATTTTGGAACAACAATATCCCAGTATGAAGGCGTGGGTAGAATACATGCGGGGACAAAGCAAAAATGATCTTTGGAATACTGGTTTTCATTTTGGCGATTGGCTTTTTTACCGCCCTTTTGACGATAATGATGGCCGTTCTGCGGTCACAGATAAATATTTTATCGCTCAATGCTTCTACGCTCATTCAACCCAATTATTGATCAATGCAGCAAAAGTCCTGGGAAAGGATGATGATGTGACCCGTTATAGCTCATTACTTCAGAAAGTAAAGGAGGCTTTTTTAAAAGAATATGTCACTGCAAACGGTAGGCTCGTTTCCAGCACGCAAACTGCTTACGTGCTTGCTCTCAATTTTGATATGCTTCCTGAATCGCAAAGAGCGGAGGCGGCACAGCGGCTGGCTGATAATGTAAAGAGTTACGGCAATCACCTGACAACGGGGTTTCTGGGTACTCCTTATTTGTGCCATGTTCTCAGCCGCTTTGGTTATGATGATGTCGCTTATAAATTATTATTGCAAGATACTTACCCATCGTGGTTGTACCCCGTGAAGATGGGAGCAACTACTATTTGGGAACGATGGGATGGCATCAAGCCCGACAGCAGCTTCGAAACTCCTAGTATGAATTCTTTCAATCACTATTCGTATGGCGCAATCGGAGATTGGATGTATCGCGATGTTACAGGAATTGACACGTATGCCGACTCATCGGGATATAAGCATATCCGGATAAAGCCGCATCCCGGCGGCAGTTTGAGTTTCGCTAATGCAGATTTGAAAACGTATTATGGTAATGTAAGCTCTCACTGGAAAATCGATAATGGAAAATTCGAATTGGATGTTGAAATACCGGCAAATACTCAGGCTACTGTATATATTCCAGCAAATTCACCTGGCTCCGTAATGGAAGATAGCGTCGGTTTAAATTTGGTAAATGATTTGAAAGTTATTGGCAATGAAAGTAACTACGTTGTTGTGAAAATTGGTTCGGGAAAATATCATTTTAGCAGTGTCTTGAAATAAGGTATAGTATGACAAAGAAAATATTTTCCTTCATTCTTTTCCTTAATTGCTCAAATCTTTTGATCGCACAAGAGGGACAGTTGGCAAATAAATTTACTTTGGAGGGCCGCATATTGGGTGAACCTCTCAAATTTCTGATTCTTTCATACGGAGGCGCAAAAGGTATAGAAGTAAAAGATACCTGCTATCTGAAAGAAAATAACTTTTCTTTTGTTGGCTATATCAATGGCACTACATCCGCTTTTTTCCAAACTGATAAACAAAAGACATCTTCAATAGAACAGATGATCTTTCTGGAGCCCGTAAGCATGAAAGCCAGTCTTGATGAGGATAACTTGAAATATGCCAGGGTAACCGGCTCTGCTACGGAACATGATTTTGAAATATTGAAAGAAGTAAAGAAGCGGCTTGATAAAGAGGAAGTCAAATTAAGCCATGCGCTCGATGCAATTTATAACTCGATCGACAAAGGTGATTCTTCATTGACAATGCAGAATAAACTGGATTCAGTTTCTAACGAAAGAGGCAAATGCAAGGAACAGCAAAAACAGGTTGACTATGCTTTCATAAACAGTCATCCCGGTTCCGAGCTGAGCCCTTATTTGATGGAATACTATTTTGGTTCCCGGAAACTATCACTCGACTCTGCTGAGATATTTTTTAACGGATTTCATAAGGTTATACAGCAAAGTACTTTTGGCAAGTCAATTCATGATCAGATTATTGCGCGCAAGTTGTCTGCTACCGGCGGTCCTGCGCCTCCATTTTCAAAGATGGATATAAGTGGTAAGGAGATCAGTCTTTCTTCTTTTAAAGGCAAAAGTTATGTACTACTTGATTTTTGGGCAAGCTGGTGTGAGCCTTGTCGTGCCATCACGCCTACCATAAAAGAGATGTATCAAAGATTTCATAGTAAGGGGTTGGATATCGTCAGTATATCATGGGACTCGAATAAAAAGGATTGGATGAATGCTATCACCAAAGACAGCACGAATGAGTGGTATAATGTTTTTGCTGATGTTTTTCAACCTGGGGACAACGGACTTAGGAAAAAATACGCCATCGCATCTATTCCAACGCTGATCCTAATTGACAAGAACGGGGTTATCATTGGGCGTTACCGCGGCGATGGAGAAGATGGAGATGAAATGGCGATGTTCGATACTATGAACAAAATATTTGCAGATAGATGATCGAGGAG
>DASXOT010000220.1:0-4351 GCA_036494065.1 Chitinophagaceae bacterium | reverse complement strand
CTGTAAATGAATGGGTTAAGACGCCGTATGGCAGCCTGCGGTTTATACCCGAGGCCGGCACCTCCAGGAACCCGCTGTCGTTTTCACTGATCAGCCCAAAAAAGGTCGCTTATTCATTAGTGAATGGTTTGGACATACAGGCCGCCAGCAAACTTTCCTCTGTTATTAATATCAGTCTTAAGGATGAAGTTCCCAAGCGCGCTGAAGATATTGTGAATGGTTTAATAGCGGTCTATGATGATGCATCAGTGAAGGAAAAGAATAACATCGCGGATACTACCCTTGATTTTTTGACCGAGAGGTTGAGAACAGTAAAGCATGGACTGGATTCCGTTGATGAAAAATTGAAACAATATAAAGCGAGCACCGGCTCGGTAGAGCTTAGTTCACAGAGTGATCTCTATTTGCAGAATAAGAGTGATAATGACAAAAAGCTCAGCGATATTACAAACCAACTTACGCTTTTAGCTACTATTGAAAATTATGTCAAGGCCAAAGACTTTACAGGTGCTACATTACCCCCTACAAATGGAATTGGTGACCCGACGCTTCCTCAGTTACTTGGCAAATTGTATGACGATCAGTTGAAGTATGAACAGATGAAAAGTACGATGGGTCTTAATCATCCGACCGTACTGGCCCAGAAGGAAGAGATCGACCGGATAAAGCCAAGCATTTTGGAGAATATTAAGAATCAGCGGGAGAACCTTGAGGCAAGTGAAAAGAATTTAAGTACAACCAGTGGCAACTATACAGCCGACCTGGCCTCAGTTCCACAAAAGGAACAGGATATAGTTGAGCTGACCAGGGATCACAATATTCAGGGTAGTAATTACGATTTCCTGTTGCAAAAGCTTGAAGAAGCCAAGTTGTCTCGGTTGTCATCAATAACTTCTACCAGGATAATTGATAAAGCAGAAACATCGCTTTTCCCTGTTAGCCCAAAAAAGAAACTTGTTTATCTCGGGGCGTTTTTTGTTGCCTTTCTGCTGGCAGTGGTATTGGTAACACTTAGCGAAATGTTTAAACGTACAATCCTTTACAGGAAAGAAATAGAATCGTATACTTCTGTTCCGGTAGTTGGTGAGATCGTTTATCAAAAAAGTAAAGATCCACTGGTAATTGGTGATGGCAAGAGAACATTTATTGCGGAACAGTTTAGGAATTTAAGAACCACACTTCCATACATTGGTTTGAGTGCAGATAAAAAGAAATTGCAGGTGACTTCGACAGTTTCTGGCGAAGGAAAGAGTTTCATTGTTGCAAACCTCGGGATTGGCCTGGCTCTCGCAGGAAAGAAAGTGGTGGTACTCGAGTTTGACCTTAGCGATCCAACACTGAGCGACAAGCTGAATGTAGTAAACGTGAATAAAGGATTAACGGATTACCTGACCGGCGAAGCTGATCCTGACGAGATCATACAACGGACGCCGGTTAATGAAAATCTCTTTATCATGCCTGCGGGCTGGTTGCCGGAAAATCCTTCCGAGCTTATCATGAGTTCCAAGGTGCCCGAATTGCTCAACTACCTGTCGGATATATTTGATTACATTATCATTGATACCGCGCCGGTAGGGCTTTTGTCGGATGCCTACGTACTTTCCAACTATTGCGATGCAACGCTTTATGTTGTGAGACATAAACACACGCGGAAGGCGTCGATACAGCGATTGGATGCGAACAACAAGATAAATGAACTTAAAAATATGGCGATCGTTTTTAACGGCGTCAGGTCGAGAGGATTTGGTAAAAATGGATATGGATATGGTTACGGGTATGGATATATTCACAAAGAGAAAAAGAAGAAAAGAAGAAAAAACCAAGCGATATATTGATGCAAATCTCAAAGGTTAAAAAAAATTAACCTTGGATAGCGGTTTATATATAATGATTTCGTTCTTTTGCATAGTCAATTCTTAATCCCAACCTTATGGAATGTAACTGGTTTAGGCGCAGCCATCTTCCGTGCAAAAACTAACTAGAGTAAGTTTCCAAAATGTGAAAAACCGGAAATATTAATTTTTTTCCACAAAAGGAAAGAAAGTTAACATCAACCCCGGTTTTATGAATGAAAACAAAAGATGGTATGCCGTTTATACACGGCCGCGTTGGGAAAAGAAAGTTTCAGAAATTCTAACCCGACGAAAAGTTGAGAACTATTGTCCAATCAATAAGGTTGTTCGTCAATGGAGCGATCGTAAAAAGACAATCCACGAACCTTTATTTACTTCTTACGTATTCGTAAGAGCTTCGGAGTCTCAAATTACCCAACTGAAACAGACAAATGGAGTAATTAACCTGGTTTACTGGCTGGGCAAACCTGCCGTTATCAGGGATTCTGAAATCGATACGATCAGGAAATTCTTACATGAGCATGTCAATGTAAGACTTGAAAAGACTCCTGTTACTGTTAATGATAGTGTACGCATCGTTAGCGGGCCGCTGATGGAACTCGAAGGCCAGGTGCTGTCTATCAAAAACAAAACGGTGAAGATCATGCTTCCTTCTCTGGGTTACATGATGTATGCTGAGGTTGAAACAGCCAATGTGGAAATCATACAGCATATCATTCCTGCAGAAATAAACATGCGCTATCCTTTGTACGCCGCAAGGTAGTATCATCGATGTCCATAGATAAGTATTCATGAGAATGCTTTCCCATAAGCATTTTCAGGGTATGATTGTACTGATATTGTATCTGTCCAATCTATCTATTAATTTCAACCTTTATTAAGGCGAGCAAACGATGAAGGATAAAGCATTATCAGTTTTTGCATTGCTGAGAGGATTTGTCAGCAGGGGGCATCACCGTAGTGTAAAGGCAAAGAAAAATATTATTACCTCCTTTATTATTAAGGGAGCCAGTATAATTATCGGCCTTGTGCTTATACCGCTAACTGTTGGATATGTAAACCCCATACAATATGGCATTTGGTTAACACTTAGTTCAATTGTTGGATGGTTTAGCTATTTTGACATTGGTTTTGGGAATGGATTACGTAACAAGTTTGCTGAGAGCATCGCAAAGAAAGAATACAATACTGCCAGGGTATATGTCAGCACTACCTATGCCGTTATAAGCGTTCTGGCAGGCATTGTGATTTTGATTTTCCTTTGTATTAATCCTTTTATAAACTGGCCAAGGGTATTGAATGCACCTTCGGGAATGGCAGGGGAGTTGGGACACCTGGCCCTGATCGTTTTTATTTTCTTTTGTTTTCAATTTATTCTTCAGCTAATCACCACTGTTTTAACCGCGAACCAGGAGCCCGCGAAAGCTTCGCTTTTTAATCTGTTGGGAAGTATTTTTTCATTGGTATTTATTTTTATTCTTACAAAAACCACTACAGGTAACCTGATCTATCTCGGAGCTGTTTTGGCGATTACACCTGTATTGGTTCTTACGGCTTCAAGCCTTTGGTTTTATACCCATGAATATAAAATATATGCACCCTCTTTTAAGTTTATAAAACTCGGCTATGCGCGTAACCTGATGGGCCTGGGCATTAATTTTTTCGTGATTCAAATTGCTGCATTAATATTATTCCAAACAGATAATATCATAATAACCCAGTTATTTAGCCCAAAAGAAGTGACGACATTTAATATTGCCTTTAGGCTTTTTTCAGTTATCATAATGGCGTTTAGCATCATCATTACTCCTTTATGGAGCGCTTTTACAGAAGCTTACACAAATAAGGATTTTCAATGGATCAAGACCACTCTTTTAAAATTAAAAAAACTATGCATGCTGCTTGCACTGTTGACAGTTTTCGTTCTGTTGATGTCACCACTTATTTTCAAATGGTGGATGGGTGACAAAGTCAAAATTCCTTTTTCACTTTCAATTGCTTTAAGTCTTTACATAATAGTCTGTATGTGGCAGAATATTCACGTATATTTTTTAAATGGCATCGGCAAGATCAGGCTTCAACTTTATCTTGTTATTATCAGTGGGATTATCAACATACCAATCGCGATCATATTGGGAAAATGGATTGGCTTGCCCGGCATCACCCTTTCCAATGTATTGGTGCTGGCAATTATGGGAATTATTTTTTCGGTCCAGGTCAAAAAAATAGTCAATAATAAAGCAACCGGCGTTTGGGCAAAATGAGATTTTTCAAGCACCTATATTATTTTTTCCATAACGTTTACCAGTTATTAAAAATATCTTTTAAGAAGGAAAAAATTCACTGGCATTATTTAACGGGCAGCGCTACAAATTGCAAAATAGATAAGGAAACCAGGCTATATTCACGATATGACCTTACAAATGTTTCAATAGGCAAGGGGACATATATTGCATTCAACGCAAATGTTTCGAATACAGAAATCGGCAAATTTTGCT
>DASXOT010000219.1:0-5124 GCA_036494065.1 Chitinophagaceae bacterium | reverse complement strand
CCATTTAATGAAACGCAGCAGGTAAATAATTTTTTTTCGTCGCGAACGATAGCTTCAACCAATGCAAGTCCGGCAGAGCCGGGAGCGTACCAGGCAGAGGTTCCCAATAGCTTGGTTAATGTGGCGCCGCCCACCATTGTATCAGCGACAATTTGTTTTTGCTGGTCAGCTTGCAAAAATTTCGTCACCGGGGTGCTACTCCAGGTTGCAAACCGGATCAATGGGATCATCGTTGTATCACCATGCCCTCCAATAACAATGGCGTTTAAATCTGTCGGGCTACAGCCAAGTTGCTGGCTTAATTGATAACGAAATCTTGCGCTGTCCAAAATTCCTCCCATACCAATGATCCTGTTTTTCGGAAGGCCTGTGGATGTCAGCGCTAGATAAGTCATGGTATCCATCGGGTTGCTGATGACAACGATAATAGCATCCGGAGAATGTTTTAAAATGTTTTCACATACACCTTTTACGATGCCTGCATTAGTGCCAATCAATTCTTCACGCGTCATTCCTGGCTTGCGCGGAATACCGGAGGTGATCACGACCACGTTGCTTCCCGCAGTTTTCGAATAGTCATTTGTGCTGCCGGTAATCCTGGTATCAAACCCAAGCAGCGCTGCAGTTTGCATCATATCCTGGGCTTTGCCTTCGGCAAGACCCTCTTTGATATCTAATAGAACTAATTCGGAGGCTAATTCTTTACGGGCGATATTATCGGCACAGGTAGCACCAACAGCACCCGCACCTACGACAGTTATTTTCATTATGATGAATTTATTGAGGTGCAAATTTAAGAGAAAGCTGTCAGCCGCGAGCGTGTAGTATAAGTTGTAAGCAATAAGCCTTTATCATCAATTATCGTCTTTCCACTTTTATCTGTTAGTTATTATTCTCTTATCTTTTCAAAAGAACATTCCCAATTTAAGTTGAAGAAAATTACCGTCATCTGAGGTACAGTAGGTCGCCGTCAATGCAGCTTTGCCAAAGGGAATTAAAATGATACCGGCTCCATAGCCGATATGCCATTTGCTGGAGCTTTCGAGCGGTTGCCAAACTCTTCCGTCATCATAGAATGCAAGCAAACCGATCTTTCCATTGAAAAAATAATTTCTGGTAGGAGTTACCCAGCGCAATTCATTGTTATTGTAAAAAACGGTTTTGCCTGAGAACCTTTCACGGGCAAAGCCTCTTAAACTCACGTAACCACCCAGTTTGTTGAGATCATAAAAATCGGCATCACCCGCAAGCGCAGCACCTCCTGCCCTTGAAGCGATACTAAACGACTTGCCAAGTGGAAGATATACCGAAAAATAGGAGGCAACGTTTGTAAACGAACGACTGGTTTCCCTGATATTCTGAACAAAATCGGCCGCCACTGAGAAATCAAATCCCGATGTCGGGAATCTATTGTTATTTACGTGCCGGAAATGATAAGCTGCTTCCACTCCTCCAAATTCATTGTTGCTGAATAAAGATGAATCAATACCGTGATCAACGGTAGCAAAATGTCCGGCATTGTTCTGAACCCTTACATTTCTGTAAAATGCTGATATATCAAAATTCTGATAACGTCCGAACATAGTCGACAAGCCCAACCCTCCATAGAATCTGGAAGAAATAGTGCGATAGTAGTTCGTTTTTGTATTGGTATCGATTGTTTCATTGCCTGCTCCGAAATAATTTTCCACCGCGCGAAGATCATATCTCGCTTTGATTAAAAAATCAAATGGACCCACTGCATGGCCGAATCTGCCTACATAGCCAATATTGGCAGAAGTTCTTAAGAATCCATAGTTAGCGCTGATCAAATGTGTATGCATATATTTGGCAGTGCGCCAGGGTTGTGAAAGATATCTTTCGTTAACGCTAATACGGACTCCTGTTTTTGTAAATAGCCCTGTGGGATCATCTTCAAAAACTTTATACTCTGGTGGACTAAAAAGAGGAAGAACAAAAAAATCGAATTTTTTAGTGTGCGCAGTATCGAACATAAACTTTTTACCAACCGATAATTTTGTTCTACCCTTTGCTTCCAGGGAAATACTATCGGTTCCTTCAGGATCTATTATGCGCACTTTGACGCCATGCGGGGGGCCTGTCACTTTTATTATGTCAGAGTCACCAAGGCCATACAGCCTGATTTCCCTTGTGTCTTTGGCATCAAATGTTCTTGAAAAGTAGGGCTTTGATTTTGCCTGGTCGCTTTTATTGATCTTGTAAATATTTACTTGTGTTTCTCTATTGCCGAGTCTTTTTATTTCAAAAAATTCTTTTTTATCTGAGCCTCTTATTTCTTCGTGATGCGATAGAAAATCATAGTATCTTTTTGCATAGTCATCCAAATGGTCCCTTCTCGATTTTAATTCCGCAATTAGTTTATTTCCGGATATCGCAAATAATTCCGGAGGTAACTGGTGGATACCATTTTCAATCACGGAATCACTGAGTGAAGTTTGTAATTCCCTGGCAGCAGTCATCCAATCTTTTTCCGTTAGTTCATTTGTAAGCGGACGATCAAGAATGCGGCCTGGCTCATTAAATCGTTTTATATTATGCAGTTTATATCCGAATGATTCAAATTGGATGGCGCCGAAAACGTTTGTCGCAATCCACGGCCAAAAGCCATCAAATTGTGTATACGCCTGGTCGCGGTCCCTGGGAATAGGCCTGTATACAGTGGTTTTATCGTTGTCAAATCTTGCCCAGCGCCAGTTGTCCGGATGCCTGCCCCAATCTCCTATAAACATATCAAACAATCTTGCTTTGGCGAACGCTTTTTGGTCCACACGATTATCATTGTCTTCGTAAATATGTTCCCAAAACTTGTCGGTACCGATCACTTTCTTCGAATATCCAAAGTAAGCTGCATCCTCCTGGTTGTCATCGGGTCTTTCTTCAAAAAGATATAGTTGATCTCCGTATTTCTTATTGTACTTGCCAAGAGCAGGCTGCGATGGAACGAAAACTATTTTTGGATTTGTATGATAGATGCCTGTAACCTGTATCATGGGGGCGATCGTGATAGCTGCGAAAGGATGGGATATGGACGATTGATCTTTTGCGATATGAGTAATAAATGTTCCCTGGAATTCATCTGGAAATGCTCTTCCGAAGTCTTTGTCT
Source organism: Chitinophagaceae bacterium (assembly GCA_036494065.1). Lineage (GTDB taxonomy): Bacteria > Bacteroidota > Bacteroidia > Chitinophagales > Chitinophagaceae > VBAU01. The sequence continues at coordinate 1,998 of DASXOT010000219.1, read as the reverse complement.
ATACTTCTCAAAACATATTCCTTTCCCCCCTGGCTCTTTAATCTGAGTCCCCTGGATTGACGACTTCCGCTTTCTTCAATTGGGGTCAATCCACCGTAAGCGGTATCCAGGTAGAAATTATCTACCCTCACGGGTGTGCTCCATTCCTTTCGGTAATGCCTGCCCCAAAACAAATCATGATAACTGCTTCTGTTAAACTCCGGGCCAGATACCACTACTGTAGTGCCCTTGATGTTAGATGAGTCTTTTACAATCTTGGTTTGTGCAGTGGCGGCCTGTGCCGAAAATAAAATAATAATTAATAAAAAAGATATCGCAACTATATTTCGCGAACACACGAAGCCGTTGGTAAATGGACGAATCATGAGTTAACAACCACGATAACAAAATCATGCCAGCCTCATGGATGATTTTTTATAATATTTACACCGATTAATTTATTGGGATATAAACCGTACACGTCATTTACTTGAAAGCATTGAGGAGGTCTTCGATCTTCATAGCGCCTTCAAAAGTGGTGAGCAATTTCCCCTTTTTGTCATACATGGCGAGGTAAGGCATAAAGCGTATCTGGTAAAATGAAGGAAGGGTGTATTGTATATCTTGTCCTACATGAATATTATCGAAGCGCTGAAGATCATATTTTTCATAGAACAATTTCATCGCATCAAACGTCATCATCGTGGCCATTACGATTTGAATATCCTTAAACTGATCTATGTTTTTTATGATCTCTTCCGTTTCATGTTTGCAATGTTCGCAGTCGGGATTAAAAAGAATGATTAAAACAGGTTCGTTTTTTTTGAGATCATTTTTTGTGAAATAACTGCTGCTGTCCAATTTCAATATTTTGAATGGCGGAATAGTAGGAAAACGTTTGTAGGGTGGTATTGTATCTTGCTGACTAAACAAAATAATTGAAATGGCGATCAACGCTGAAAGCAGAACTGTTTTTTTCATACAGCAAAGAAAGAGATTTTAGCTTGAAAAGCCTGTTCTGCAATTTGTGATGGGCCATTCTTATCTCTTTGTTAACTAACTACCAAACCTTATCTTTGCGACCTTAATTTTTTTGATAATTATGGCAAATACAGCAGACATTAGCAGGGGAATGATCATCAAACTGGATGGCAGTCTTTATACTGTCGTAGAATTTGGGGAAAATAAAACGGCACGTGCGGCTGCCAAAGTATGGGCCAGGCTGAAAGGAGTGGACAATAATCGCACGATCGAAAAGACCTGGAACAGTGGCGATTCGATTTTCCCCGTAAGAGTGGAAAGAAAGTCTTACCAGTTTTTGTATAAAGATGATACTGGCTATAATTTTATGAATACCGAGACTTTTGAACAAGTGAGTCTGCAGGAAGAGATGGTAGATGCTCCTCAGTTTTTAAAGGATGGCCAGGAAGTCAGTATCCTGATCAATACTGAAACAGAGCTCCCGATGACAGTGGAACTGCCTGATAAAATAGTGGTAAAAGTAACCTATAGTGAGCCGGGGTTAAGAGGCGATACAGCTACGCGCACTTTAAAGCCTGCAAAGGTTGAGACAGGTGCTACTGTGAATGTTCCGCTGTTTGTTAATGAAGGGGAGCTTATTCGTGTCAACACGAAGACGGGTGAATATGTGGAAAGGGTGAAATAATATCCCGAATGCAGGACTATATTATTGCGCAACTCAGATCCCGGATATTGAATAAGGAAAATTGGATTTTCAGATTTAAAATGAATTATAAGGAAAAATAAGGTTAACCTTGTATCACATTAATCCAATAAAATCCTGAAAATTGTGGTTCATTTTAACCGAATTATTCCAGGACCTGAATTTTTGCGAATTGGATAGGACAGGGGTTGTTTTGAGTTCAGTTTGCGTCGGGTAAACAATCTCCTCGATAAAAGATTCCCGAAAATCATGGTTCTTTAACCAAACATTCTTACTAAATTGAAACACATGGATTTCAAGCAAATTCAGGAACTGATCAAAATGATCAGTAAATC